>JAUVCL010000118.1 GCA_030595845.1 Campylobacterota bacterium | reverse complement strand
ACCCTTTAGATCAAACTCAAATAATTTACCATTTTTATTGATATAGCTAAACTCTGTTTTTGAATGCGGTATAAGTTCTCTTTGTCCTGCTTCAAGAAATGTCAGGAAACATATGATACTTACATATATGACTCTCATACTATTGATCCTCAGTGACTTATTTTATAACTTTTTCAAATAAATATTTATATAGTATAGCATACTGCCCTATCACTTCAACCGCTATAGCTTAATTAGGAGTAAAGTACTCCTCTTTAAAACAACATTTTATGTTACTTTAAGAATAAGAGCGTAATATGCCTAAAACCAATTAGGACAAAAAAGGTCTTAATTAGAATAATACTCGTTATCAGAAGGAAATTTATGAACGTTTATTTAGATAATAACGCAACCACTATCGTTGACCCCCATGTCTACGAAGCCATGGAACCCTATTTTGTACAAAAATACGGTAACCCTAACTCACTACATGCATTTGCATCAGATACACACCCTGGTATTAAATCTGCGATGGAAAAGATCTATGCAGGAATTAATGCAGACAGAGAAGACTCTGTGGTCATCACTTCTTGTGCAACAGAGAGTAATAACTGGGTACTAAAATCCATCTATTTTGAGTATATACTTACAGGCAAAAAGAACCATATCATGATCTCTGAAGTTGAACATCCCTCTGTTATTGCTACAGCAAAATGGATAGAGAGTATGGGATGTAAAGTGACTTATTTACCTATTAACCATGAAGGTATAGTAGATGTACAGGCAGTAAAAGACAACATGACTGATAAAACTGCATTGGTTTCAATCATGTGGGCAAACAATGAAACAGGTGCCATCTTCCCCGTAGAAGAGATCGGTGCTATTTGTAAAGAGCATGCTGTACTTTTTCATACAGATGCCGTACAAGCCATAGGTAAACTTCCTGTAGATGTACAGTCATTTAATGTTGACTATCTTACTTTCTCAGCACACAAATTTCACGGACCTAAAGGTGTGGGAGCACTTTATCTGAAAAAAGGTAAAGAGCTTATGCCTTTACTTCATGGCGGCTCTCAAATGGGTGGTTTCCGTTCTGGTACGCTTAATGTAGCTGGTATTGTAGGTATGGGTAAAGCCATAGAATCTGCTGTTGAAGCACTGGATTTTGAAATGACAAATATTAGAGAGATGAGAGATGCCTTCGAAGATGAACTTCTCAAAATAGAAGATACCTTTGTCGTGACGCCTAGAGCTAAAAGAACACCTAATACCATCCTTATCTCATTTAGAGGGATTGAGGGTGAGTCTATGTTATGGGACTTAAACCGTGCAGGTATAGGGGCAAGTACAGGATCTGCCTGTGCCTCTGAAGACTTGGAAGCTAACTCAGTCATGGAAGCTATCGGTGCAGCAGAAGACTTAGCGCATACAGCGATACGTTTTTCATTCAGCCGTTATACCACACAAGAAGAGTTAGATTATACACTGAGAGTAGTACACGCTGCAGTCCTTAGACTTAGAGGTATCTCTAGCTCTTATGCTTATGCTCCAGAAGGTCATGAATCAGGCTTAGATGTACATCATTAGTTAAGGCAACCACAAGGGATTACCCCTACACAATCGTAGAGGTGCCCCTTGTGGGTACCTATTTGAATTTAATTGAATAATAGATATATAAAGGATATAAAATGGGAATAGATAGTTTAGTTGGCGGTACCATCTGGGATGAGTACAGTAACAAGGTAACAAACCTTATGAATAACCCACAGAACATGGGTGAGATAACAGAAGAACAAGCAAATGATATGAATGCAAAACTCATCGTTGCTGACTTTGGTGCAGAGAGTTGTGGAGATGCTGTACGTCTTTACTGGGCAGTTGATCCTAAAACAGACAAGATCCTCTCTTCAAAATTTAAGAGTTTTGGTTGTGGTACTGCCATTGCATCTTCAGACACTATGGCTGAACTTTGTAAAGACAAAACGGTTGATGAAGCCGTTAAGATCACAAACATTGATGTAGAACTTGCTATGCGTGACACACCTGATACTCCTGCTGTTCCACCTCAAAAAATGCACTGTTCAGTCATGGCATATGATGTAATCAAAAAAGCTGCTGCACAATATAAAGGTGTAGATATGGAGAGCTTCGAAGAAGAAGTGATCGTATGTGAATGTGCAAGAGTCACCCTCTCTACGCTTCAAGAAGTGATTCGTCTCAATGACCTTACTACTATAGAGCAGATAACAGACTACACCAAAGCCGGTGGATTTTGTAAATCATGTATCCGTCCTGGTGGTCATGAAGAGAAAGACGTTTATCTTGTAGATCTTTTAGATGAATATGAAAAAGAAAAAATGTCTGCTGGTGCCACACTTGGAAATGATAGCGGCACCTCTGTAGACTTTGTAAAAATGACTATTGTTCAACGTATTAAAGCTGTCGATAAAGTCATAGATGAAAACATCCGTCAAATGCTGGTGATGGATGGTGGCGATATGGAAATTTTAGACATTAAAGAAAATGGTGAAAACTTTGACATTTACATCCGTTACTTAGGTGCATGTAATGGATGTGCCTCAGCAGATACCGGTACACTTTTTGCTATTGAAAATATTTTAAAAGAAAAACTTAGCGATAATATTCGTGTTTTACCTATCTAATTCTTCTTTCCCCGTTATTGAGTTCAAGTTAACATTTGAACTCAAATGATGTTACTTCTCATCTAATTATTTTATCCACCATCAACTGCAAAGTAACCTTCCCTCTAAAATGATTTTCATTTACAGTGTAGACCACATCAACCCTTGAACCTACTTCATAGACTTCGCGGGTTTTAAACTGTACACCTGCCATTACTAACCCCTCTTGTACAAAAGAGAAGCGTAGGTGTTCACCCTCTTTTCCCATACTGTCTGCTTGGAGTATCTCTACGTTCTTACTTATGAACTTTGGTGTAGGATTTCCCTGTCCGTAAGGTTCGTATTTTTGTACCAGTTTTGTAAGTTCAAAAGAGACCTCTGCAAAAGAGAGTGCTCCTACGATATCAGGGTCATGCGTCTCTTTGACATAATTACCCTTAAGATAATTTTCCTGGAGTTGTTTTTTAAAGGCATTCAAGCTCTCAAATCTTAAAGACAACCCTATAGCTGCCTGATGTCCACCAAACTTCTCTAAATGGCTTCTACAGCTATCTGTAATACCAAATAGATCACACTCTCCAAAACTTCTACCACTTCCTTTAAGTAAACCCTCTCCATTGTTACTTAAAATAATACAAGGTTTTTCATGCTGTCGCGCTACTCTTGCTGCAACAATACCTACCACACCCTCATGCCACTCCTCGCCCTCTACAACGATCACGTGATCATCAGAATTTACTTGCGCTAAAGCTTTGGTAGTGATCTCTTGTTCTGTGGCTTTTCTTGCATTGTTAAAATCTACTAAACGTCCCAACCTTACTCTGGCATCATATATGTTTGTAGAAGTTAAAAACTCTACTGAAAAAGATGCATCCTCCATACGTCCCGCAGCATTAAGTAAAGGCGCCAAGAAAAAGCCTATATCTTCAGCATTAAGTGCCTCTTTTTGTGTATGTTCCAAAAAAGCCCGTATGGCAGGTTTGCTACTTTTGTTAAGTGCCTGTATCCCCGCTTCGACCATCGCTCTGTTTATATGTTGAAGTGGCATCATATCTGCAATAATAGCAATAGAAACCAGTTCCATATAAGACATCATATTGACTTTTATCTTCAGTGCATTTTTAAGTGAAGCAATGAGATACCAGGCAATTTGTGCACCACACACATCTGCGTAAGGAAAAGTACACTCCTCTTGTTTTTGATCTATGATCGCAAAACATTCAGGTACTTCGGGTGCCAATAAATGATGATCTGTAATAATAAGTTCTATCCCCTCATCTTTACACAGTTTAGCGGCATAAACTGCAGAGATGCCATTGTCTACAGTGATTGCCAAATCTGTTCCAAGTATACGGGGTATAATATTTGATGAAAGTCCATACCCGTCTCTAAAACGATTGGGTATGATCCACTCTATAGGATAATCGATCTCTTCAAAAAAAAGTTTCATAAGTGTGGTAGAAGTCACTCCATCCACATCATAGTCACCAATAATGGTGATTTTTTCTTTATTTTGTATGGCTTTGACGATACGCTCGGTCGCTTTGTCCATATCTTTAAAAGAGGAAGGTTGGGGAAGATCTTTTAAAGAGAGAAAACCCTCTTTAAAACGTTCTTGTAAAAGATTGTCTAACGCATAAAGCGTTAATGTTTTATGCATCTATATTTTTATGTTTGAATGATGCTTCTACAAAAGATAAAATAGCAGGATTCACATTTTGGAGTCTTGATGTGAATTCCGGGTGAAATTGTACACCCAAAAACCATGGATGATCTATTACTTCCACAGCTTCAATAAGTCCTTTAGATTCACCTGTAATATCCATACCATTGGCTTCAAGTGCTTCTCTATAGACAGGGTTAGCTTCATATCGATGTCTGTGTCTTTCAAAAATCATTGGTGCATCATAGGCATTTCTAAGATTTGAACCTTCTTTTGTTTCACATTCATACTCACCAAGACGCATCGTTCCACCCATAGGAGATGTCTTTGTTCTTATTTGTTTAGAACCCGAAGCGTCTATAAATTCATCTATAAGATAAATGAGAGGATCTACTGTATTTTCATCAAATTCAATAGAGTTTGCCTCTTCAAGCCCCAATACATTTCTAGCAAACTCAATCATAGCAAGTTGCATACCAAGACAAATACCCAAAAAAGGTATATTTTCTTCTCTTGCATATTGAATGGCTAGTATTTTACCTTCAACTCCACGTTGACCAAAACCGCCTGCAACTAAAATACCATCACAGTCATTCAAATATTTTTGTGCACCATCTTCATCTACTTTTTCAGAGTCAACCCATTTAATGTTTACTCTTGTATCAAGATGTGCACCCGCATGAATAAGTGCTTCTGTAAGTGATTTGTATGATTCTTTTAAATCCAAATATTTACCGACAAATGCTATTTTCATTTCAGAACTTGGCATAAGGATCTTATGTACCAAACTTGACCATTCATCCATCTTTGGTGCACACTCATCAAGTTCAAGTTGTTTACAAATAGGTGTTAACATATCTTGATCTAAAAAGTTCAAAGGTACTTGATAGATAGTTGGTGCATCTGCCGCAACGATTACTGATTCTTCTTCTACATCACAAGAGTAAGCAATCTTACGTTTGATCTCTGAAGAAACAGGTACTTCAGCTCTTAAAACAAGCATATGAGGAGCAATACCTATACGTCTAAGTTCTTGCACAGAATGCTGTGTAGGTTTTGTTTTAAGTTCCCCTGCGGCTTTGATATAAGGTAAAAGTGTCACATGTATATTCATCACTTGTTTTTTGCCAAATTCATGTTTCATTTGACGGATGGTTTCTAAGAAAGGCAAACCTTCTATATCTCCAGTAGTACCACCAAGTTCTACGATAAGGATATCTCTACCTTCACCTGCACGAATAATACGTTCTTTTATTTCATTAACGATGTGAGGAACAACTTGAATGGTTTTTCCAAGGTATTTACCTTTACGTTCATTCTCAATAACAGTCTTATAGACCAAACCGGTTGTAAAGTTGTTATTTTGTGTTAGAGATGTATCTAAAAATCTTTCATAGTGACCTAAATCAAGATCTGTTTCTGCTCCATCTTTGGTTACAAATACTTCACCATGCTCAAGTGGTGACATGGTACCTGGATCGACATTGATATAGGGATCTAATTTAAGAACACCTACTCGTTGTCCTGTATGTTTTAATAATGTTCCTACACTTGCAGCAGTAATACCTTTTCCTAAAGAAGAAAGTACCCCACCAGTAACAAAAATATATTTTGTTGAATTCTCACTCATAGTTCGTTGTTTCCTTTTATGCCACTATAGGCATGATAATTGTAATAAAATTATCGTCTTTTACGATAAAGGGTAAAGAGGGTTCATTTAATTGAATAGTAAATTCATTTTTATTTATTTGTGAAATAAAATCCAATAAATATTTACTGTTGAATGA
>JAUVCL010000027.1 GCA_030595845.1 Campylobacterota bacterium | reverse complement strand
GGTAACGTAATGCATGCTATGCATGATGAACTTGACCTCTTTAAGATGGGTGATTTGAGAAAGAAGATGAGAGGAACATGGATCTACATGACTGTCGCTTCTATAGCACTCGCAGGTCTTCCTCCATTGGCAGGATTCTGGTCAAAAGATGCAATTATTGAAACTGCATTTAATGAGCATACCTATATCTTATGGATCATATTGGTGATCACTGCGGGTATGACAGCATTCTATTCATTTAGACAAGTATTTTTATCATTCCATGGTGAAGATCGTCATACACCATTAGGATTCCATCCTCACGAAATGTACAAATTTGTACTTGTAGCGATGTCTCCTCTTGCAGTACTTGCTGTTATCACGGGTTGGTTCATGGGAACATATAAAGCGTTTATCTATAACATAGGTGAGAGTGTACAGTATGAAATGTCTGAGCATACACACCACTTGGCAACGTATTTGGGTCTCATAGTTATCTTTTTTGCACTATCAGGTATCGCTTATGCTTACTACAAATATGCAAGAACAGGTAAAAATGCTTGGAAAAGATCAGAAAAAGTTGAAAATGGTTTCTTCTATAAATTGCTTATCAATCAATACTATGTACCCGTATTTTATGAGGCGTTCATCACGAAACCATATATGATGATCTCTGAAATCTTCTGGACAAAAATTGACTTGAAAATAGTAGATGCAAGCGTAGATAATATTGCGAAATTCTTCTATGGTGCTGGAGATAAAACAAGAAGTATGCAAACAGGTAACCTTTCAAACTATCTAAACTGGATGGCTGTAGGTGCTGTATTATTATTGATCATTGCTGCAATTTCAGCGATGATAGGTTAAGGGGTAAAAATGGAAAATATTTTAAGTATATTGGTGTTTTTCCCAGCAGTTGCAGGACTGCTTGGATTTGTAGTAGATAAAAATAGTATTAGAGCATACGGTATTACAGTAGTAACGATAGAGTTTTTACTCTCTTTATTGTTATGGTTCAGTTTTGATACTGCAAGTGCAGGCATGCAGTTTGTTGAGATGATCCCTTTGATCCCTGATATGGGAATCTCCTATTATCTAGGTGCTGATGGTATCTCATTGTTTATTATTATAATGACTACATTGATGACATTGATCGGTATGGCATCCATGGGTGAAACAAAAAATATTAAAAATATGATTATCACCCTTCTTTTCTTGGAAATGACAATGATAGGTGTATTTGTCGCGTTAGATGCGATTATCTTCTATCTCTTTTGGGAGCTTTCTTTGGTACCGATGCTTTATATCATCGGTGCATGGGGTGGACCACTTAGAATTTATGCATCGATAAAGTTCTTCCTCTATACATTTACAGGATCACTTATCATGCTTGTGGGTATGTTGTTTGTAGCATATACTTACCACAGTCTTACAGGTATATGGAGTTTCGCTATCACAGACTGGTATGCCTTGGTCTTACCTGTAGATTACCAATTATGGTTATTCGCAGCGTTCTTCGTTGGATTTGCTATTAAAGTGCCGATGTTCCCATTCCATACATGGATCCCCTATGCACACGGTCAAGCACCAACTATCGGTTCTGTGATTCTTGCAGCGGTACTTCTTAAAATGGGTACATATGGATTTGTAAGATTTTCACTTCCAATGTTCCCGGATGCATCGGTAATGGCTATAACGCCAATTGCAGTATTGTCATTGATCATGATCGTCTATACAGCAATGATCGCATATGCACAAAAAGATATTAAGCAAGTCATTGCATATTCATCTGTATCACATATGGGTATTATTATGTTAGGTCTTTTTGCTATGAATGCAGAAGGTCTTTCAGGTTCAGTATTCCAAATGTTGTCTCACGGTATCGTGTCAGGTGCGCTATTTATGCTTGTAGGGATGATCTATGAGAGAAGACATACAAAACTCATATCAGAATTTGGTGGTATTGCAGCAGTGATGCCTAAATTTGCGATTATCTTTGGAATCATGTTGATGGCTTCTGTCGGTTTGCCGTTGACTATTGGTTTTGTTGGTGAATTCCTTGTCCTTCTTGGTTTCTATCAAGTATCTCCAGTAATGACTATCATCGCTGGTACATCTATTATTCTTGGAGCAGTCTATATGCTTAGGGTTATGAAGTTTACTTTCTTTGGTCCTTTGGATAATGAAGAAAATAAAAAGCTAAAAGATCTTAACCGTAGAGAGACATGGTCACTTATACCATTGGTAGCTATTGTAATCTGGTTAGGTGTCTATCCTAAACCTGTACTTGAGCCTATAGACAATTCTGTAAAAGCATTGTTAAGTTTTATGGATGAAAAAGCAATCACACAAGAGGCCAAAGATATGATAAGAGTTGCAAAATCAAGTAAGGAGGTGAAGTAATGTTAGAACCTATTAATGTGAGTTTAGAAAGTCTGAACCTTATTACCCTTGCTCCTATGCTTATCGCTATTGCCGGTGGTTTGATTATTTTAATTATTGACCTGCTCAATGATAAGTTACATAAAACACTTTATGTTATGTTGACTATCCTGGTATTATTCATAGATTTTGGTGCTGTACTTGGATTAAATGTAAATGAACGTGGGTTCTTTGATGTAATGCTTATAGACGGTATTTCCATTATTTCTCAACTGATGATCATTGGTGGTTCAATGATATTCATACCACTTGCATTGACATCAAAAAAATTCCATGAGTATTCATATCCTGAATTCTTCGCGCTCTTCTTGTTTATGATCGCAGGATTCCAATTTATGGTTGCAACAGATAATCTTATTCTTATTTTTGTAGGATTAGAAACGGCATCACTTTCACTTTATACGCTAATCGCGATGCATAACAGAAAAAATTCTTACGAGGCCGCGGTAAAATATTTTACTATGGGTGCGTTAGCAGCAGGTTTTTTCACTATGGGTTCTGCCGTAGTTTATGCACTTACAGGTTCAGTAGAACTCTATAAAGTGGCAGAAGTGTTGGCTACACGTGTGAACGAAACAGGATTGATGATCGCTATCTTTGGTTCATCGGTACTGTTACTTGTTGCCTTCGCATTTAAGATCTCACTCTTTCCTTTCCATACATGGGCACCGGATGTTTATGAAGGTGCTTCTGCTCCAATGGCCGGATATATGTCAGTTGTCCCTAAGATCGCTGCATTTGTAGTGAGTATCAGAATTTTTGGTATGTATCTTGATCTTGGCATTGAGTGGGTAAGATGGACGATCCTTATCTTAGCAGTACTGACTATGACACTTGCAAACATTATGGCATTGGTTCAAGATGATGTCAAACGTATGCTTGCCTATTCATCTATCTCTCATGCTGGTTTCATTATGGCAGCACTTGCATTAGATACAACAGAGGGTAATACGGCGATCTTCCTTTACTATGCACTCTTTATGTTTACAAACCTGGGTGCATTTGCTATGTTATGGATCTCTCGTCATAAAAAGAGAAGATTTGATGCAGGTCATGATCACCCTTATGAAAAGTTTGCCGGGCTTATCAAAATCATGCCAATAGGTGCCGTTGTAATGGCACTCTTTATGTTGTCGCTTGCGGGTGTTCCACCCTTCTCAGTATTCTGGGGTAAGATCTATGTAATGCAGGCAGCTGTTAATGCAGGTTATATTTGGTTAGCGATCATCATGGGTCTTAACTCAGCCATTGCAGCGTACTACTACTTGAAACTGATCGTTTATATGTTCTTGAAAGATCCGGTACAAGAGGTAGAGACTGTTTATTACAACCTCTCTAAACCATTAATGGTTATCATTGGATTTGCAACAGTTGCTACGGTTGCAGCTATCTTCTATGTACAACCATTACTTTCTTACTTGTACTACATGATTTCTGCGAGTGGATATTAAGAGTGTAGGGTGCGTTTGCTAACGCACCTTTTATAGTCTGTAAGCCTTACGGCGAAATATTATATTATATAAACGTTTTTAATGGTGCGTTAGCAAACGCACCCTACAGTAAGATCTTCTCCAACTCTTTCACACTTCCTTTTATTACTGTATCAAACTGAGAGTTATTAAACGTTGTTTGCCTTTTGGCAAGTCTGGCTGTATTTGTCGTGATCTTCTCTATGAGCATCTTTTTATCATAGAGTCCATCCAGATAAGTCAAGGTTTCTTTGATCCCTATAGATTTCATACAATTGGGTTTACGGGTATATTGTTTTTCCAGCATACATATTTCATCTATGAGACCATCTTCAAGCATTATCTGTGTGCGTAAGGCTATACGCTCACGCAATAATGCTCTATCCCACACTATCTGATAGATAGGAAGAGTATGTCTAATGGTTGGTTTAGGCGGGAATCTTTTAAAATAGATACTGGGTGTTAAAGAAGTCTCAAGATACAGATGTAATGCTTTCTCAATACGATACACATCATTGGGTTTGATCTGGATCATGTAAGCTGGATCAAGTGAATAGAGCCACTCATAGGTTGAAGCAAGATCTCTTAAATGTTCTGTAGCTTCACGACGTGTATTATCACTGATCTTGGGTACTTCAGAGATTCCATCAATGAGCATTTTTAAATAAAAACTTGTGCCTCCCACAATAACGAGGTTTTTTTGATCACTTAAACATTTTTCATATACTTGATGATAAAGATCAATAAAGGTTTTTACATCAAAATTCTCACTAGGTGATAGCTGGTCCAATCCAAAGTGCAAGATATCACCTTGTTCCTCTTTGGTAGGTTTGGCAGAAACAATATTTATCTCTTTGTAAATCGATAAAGAGTCCAAAGAGAGTATATAGGCGTTATGTTGTTGCGCTACTTTAATTGAAAGTGCTGTTTTTCCCGATGCAGTGGGACCAATGAGTGCAAGTTGTGTGAATTTATTAAGATTCGGCATTTAGTGCCTCACTGTATTGAATTTTAATTCTTATCATGATGTAATCATAGCATAACAACAAAAAAGGTAAAATATTCTTTTAGAATAGCAAGGGAAGAAATGAATTTATTTGATAAAGATAACCGTTTTAATATAGCAAATATTGTAACTTACCTCAATGTTTCAGCAGGCTTAATGGCCATCTTCTTCATCGTAGAAGGTGATTTTTTTACAGCCATTGTATTGGCATGGTTTGGGGGCGCTTGTGATATTATTGATGGGAAACTGGCACGTAAATATAATCTTTCAACAGAGTTTGGTATACAGTTAGACTCCTTTGCGGATTTCTTGTCCTTTGTTGTCATGCCGGCCTTTTTACTGTTTTATGCTGTGAAGCAGTATAGTGATATTTCCGGAGTAGAAGAATTACTATTAGGTTTGGTTTTTATTTGGTATGTGATCAATGGTTTACGTAGATTGGTTGAGTTTAATCTAAAGGTTGATGTAGGTGAAGTAGAGAAATACTTTGAGGGTGTGCCTACGCCACTTGGTGCGATACTTTTATGGATACTGTATTTACTTACAGCGTATAGTATTGTCACAAGTGGATATGTGATCGCAGGGTTAGTCTTGGTTATCGCTTGGTCTCTAAACTCTACATTGAAAATCCCTCACCCTTAATGAATGAGGAATTAGAAATGAGGAATGAGAAATTAAAGAAGAATCTTTTTTTAGAAAAACTGAATGATTTTTCTGAGTTGGTGATGTTCAAACACTCGGTGTTTTCTCTCCCGTTTATTTTCATTGCGATGCTTATAGCTTCTTTCAATGACAGTGGATCTGGATGGTTTGGATGGAAGTTGCTTTTCCTCGGAACTTTAGCTGCTGTAAGTGCACGTAATTTTGCAATGGGTGTAAACCGCTACCTTGACAGAGATGTTGACATCCTAAACCCTCGTACAAAAGGTCGACCTTCTGTAGATGGCCGTGTAACTAATGCACAAATGCTGGCGTTTATCTTTATCAATGCAGGGGTGTTCATACTTGTAGCCTATTTTGTCAATACCTTAGCCTTTCAACTCTCTGTGCCTATCTTACTTGTCTTGGGGGCATATACCCTGTTTAAACGCTTTTCTTCGCTGGCACACCTTATCTTGGGAGTAAGCTTAGGTCTTGCTCCTATTGCAGGTGTAGTGGCTGTGAGTGGGGAGATAACCCTATGGTCTGTCTACCTGGCTACGGGTGTGATGTTTTGGGTAGCAGGATTTGATCTACTCTATTCTTTACAAGATATGGCTTTTGATAAAGAAAATGGCTTACATTCTATCCCTTCTAAGTTTGGAGCACAGAAAACGATGTGGATCGCAAGAGCCTTTCACTTTTTCACCATTCTCTTCTGGACTTTTTTTGTACTCAAGGCAGGGTTAGGGTTTTGGGCACAACTTGCAGTGGTTTTTGCTGCTGTGATGCTAGGATACGAACATTATATTGTGAATAAAGACTTTACAAAGATAGACAAAGCCTTCTTTACCATCAACGGTTATTTGGGCTTTGTTTTTTTAATTTTAGTGATTATGGAGGTTGTATAGATGGATATAATAGATCAACTTATTATGGGATTGGTGACCATTTTATTGGTTATAATTGTGACGCTTTTAAGTAAAAATTCTAAATTGAAGAGCGAAAATCAAAGCATAAAAGAGATACTTGAACTCAAAGATACAACTATTTCAAATTATGAAGCATCGCGTGTGGCTGTGACAGATGTGATAGAAAACTTTTCTGCGCTTGACAGTGTGATGGAACGCATCAATGCCGGAGAAAGCAAAGCAGAGGTTTCTGAGAAAATGGGCATACCTTTGAACAAGATAGACCTTATTATCAAGTTTGATAAACTCAAAAAAAGAGACTAATGTCTGAGGCTTCCTGGACTACACTACTTGCCAAGGCATATAGCGCATTAGATGGTGAATATCAGGTATTTTTAGAAGAAGATAAGCATTATTTTCCTTCTAAAATGAATTATCTAAATGCCTTTAAAACACTTCCAAAAGAGAAGGTCAAATATATCCTTTTTGGTCAGGATCCTTATCCTAGAGAAGAGAGTGCAGGGGGATATGCTTTTATAGACACCAAAGTACAACAGCTATTTTCTCCTTCTGGTTTAAGTAAAGAGGTCAATCGTGCTACAAGTCTACGTAATTTTATGAAAATGGCACTTGTTGCAAGTGGCAAACTGACAAGAGAGGATACTTCACAAGAGGCCATTTCTCAACTGGACAAAACAAATATGATTGATGCCATAGAAGACCTGAGACTTAACTTTGAAAAAAATGGTGTTTTACTTTTAAACACGGCATTGATCTTTACAGACAAAAAAAGTTCTACTAAACATGTAAAAGCATGGAGACCTTTTATGCAGAGTGTATTACTTGAATTAGAAGAGAATGATATAAAACTGATCTTATTTGGCGCGCATGCAAAAGAGCTTAAAAAGTATCTTCCTTTGGGAAACTTTGAAACCATAGAAATCGAACATCCCTATAACCACACCTTTATTTCGAACCCCAAAGCACTGAAATTATTTGCTCTCATGAAACTACTTGAAAAATAAAGATTAGTTTAGAGGTTCCCTAAAGACTTTTTGGTTATAATTGCGCTCTAAATATCGCTACTACATTTTAAATGTGCACTCATAGCTCAGCTGGATAGAGCATCGGTTTGCGGTACCGAAGGTCTCAGGTTCGAATCCTGATGGGTGTACCACTTCTAATTGCGGTGTAACCGTTATTTCATCAAATATAACATTTTCTTTTTATCTTTGAGGTTATAGTGACTCCCACTTGCTACCCTTAAAACAAATAAATTAGATATTCTTTGCCAATGCTACCACCCTACGCATATTCACATTGATTTATCAATGGGATGACAAACGATCAGTGCGTCAGATATTACAACTGCAACTTATATAGAAAGACAAACTATCATCCGTACTTACTCAATAATCTCTGTTTTATAAAGTTTTGCTGGATATTCTACTGATAGCACGGTTACACCTTCGGCACTGAGATAGAATTCCGAAGCTGTATTAAAAATTATTGCTTCAACCTGACCGACAATTAGACTGTTTATGATTTCATATTCAGCAACTCTACCTGAGAAGAAGTTATCTCCAGTAAAAGCACTCAATTTTACAATCATACTTTTAAACGCTGTATCAATATCGTAAGGATTTGTATACCCGACCAGTGCTATTGAATTCTTTACTCCATCAATGGCCGCACCTGTTACCATGACATCCAAAACATTTTCACCGACAGACGTCACCTCATAGCTTCCAGGTACAGTAGGTATGCTATAGACTTTACTCGTATGATTTGCCCAGTTTTTTGTAAAAACATAAAGCTGACCATTGTAAGTGATAAGTGCCTCTGCATCATAGGGAGTGGTAAAAGGATCGTAAGTAAATGTTGACTGGTCAGCATATGAGAAAGAAATAATTTCTGCATTGACCATGATATTTGCATCAAGATCACTTTTTAATATTTTATAGATTTTTAAGTCGGTTCGGCTTCCCAAGTTATTCCCAATGTCAGCTATGTAGAGATGGGTATCATCGCATGCAAGATCTTCCCAGTCCACATTAGCTGTACCGTTGACAGTGATAGAACGTATCACATCTCCTGTTGAAGCATTGATTTCATAAAGCAGGTTTGAACCGCCACTGTCATTGTGTGTATATATCTTTCCATTCACGTTTGCTAGACCAGATGTCTCCTTGACATCGTCATTCAGAACGCTCACTAATGTCAATGAGACAGGTGCTTGGTTGTCAGGTGCTGTTTCGGTAACTATAATATTCATACTATCTGATGCAGTTCCTCCATCATCATCCATAACAGTAAGTGTCAATGTATCTGTACCCACGGCAGTTAGTATATAATTAAATGAAGCTGTTGTAGCTAGCACAGTAGTGTCTTTTTTCCATTCATAAGAAACAATTGTACCATCTGTGTCTGTACCGATTCCCGTGATGGCAACTACTTGATAAACTTCAATACTTTTATCAAGTCCGGCATTAGCAGTAGGTAGAATATTATTACTTGTTGGTGTATCAGGGGTAATAGGTATTGTATCAACAGGAGAACTACTTCCTCCTCCACATGCAGTGAATAATATTACCATGCTTGCCAGTAAGAGCATTTTGAATTGTTTCATTTTGAACCCCTTTAAGAATTATTTAGTATTTAAACTAAAAAAGCCAGATTACCTCTTTTGGGTAACCTGGCTTTCTCTAAGGAGATCCGTAGGCTTTCCGTCCTATTTTTGCAAATAGTTTGGCTTTACTTCTTGGTGATAATCAAAAAATTATTATAGTTATTTACATAACATAAACTGTTACATAGTTTTCAGTATAACTCTTTCCATGTTAAATATATATTATTGAAAAATAAAACGAACGTAAGAAGAAGATGCTTTACACTACTTCAAACTTCTAAACTATTTTGTATATCCGTAATAAGGTCTAGAGTAGGGAGCTACGTAACTTCTACTGTCAAAGTCATATCCAACAGGGACATAAGTGTAGGGTACTTGATAGTAGTTGAACACTTTACTGGTTTTCATCCAACCCATAGATGCAAGAACTTCAGATACATTGATACCGATCCCTACATATATCACTCTTTCTTTTTGATAATAGGCATCATAGTTGTCATAGCCTCGTGTGTAGTACCCTAAATGAAGTTCACCGTAACGCATAAAGTTTGATTCCATACTTTCAAATCCACTGAATTTTAGAGCTAAAAGATACTTCATGGAGTTGTATTCAGTAAAAATATCAGCATCACCCTCAAAGTTTGGTACATATTCCAAACGAAGGTCCAATTTTTCTTTAAGTGAGGGATACCTTTCACGTAGATAGTAAAACCCTGCACCAATCGTGTTCATGACGATATCTTCATAAGAGAAGCCTTGCGTCTCACTGAAGGAGTCGCCTATTTCCATCATGCCTTGAAATATCCAGGAGGTGAGAGGACCATAGATCATGGATTCTTCTTCCTTCATGCCCCAGTACTCATAGAGGGATGCAAAACCAAGAGACAAAAGATAGGTAGTGTATACATGACCAAGTTTATCAGCACCACCATACTTTGTATCGTCTCCAAACCACCCCTCATCACCCGTAACAGGATCAATTGTAAAATAATCCCAGAATGCTATACCCCAGGCAGTCACAACGGTAGCACCGATAAGGTTTGTATAGATGACTCTATTGCGCAGTTCTTCATCCGTGAGGGGCTCTTCCATCGTATAGTCTGTAGCAGCAGTTGTATTGAAGTCAAGATCTTTTGCTTGACCGGCTATGAGAGAAGTGCTAAGCGCAAGGATTAAAAGGATGTTTTTCATGAAGTACTCTATTTTGGTATTTAAAGCGTAGATTATAGCATAAGCCTCTTAGAAAATTGAAACCAAGACCTAACCAAATTTATATTACAATGACAAATTATATTTACGGAGTCTTTACCATGAAAATCTTACTCATTAACGCTAATCCTGTTGTCTCCAGACTGCTTGCACTTTGTACCCGTGATGCACATCTACTGTTGGATGAAGTGAGAGGTGTAGATGAGATCAAAGATGTGGCGTATGACCTGCTTTTTGTAGATGATGGTTCTTATGTAGATAATATAGACCCTTTGCTTGCAAATGGGAAACTACGAAAAAAAGTTTTTATTTCGTATGACAAAGATAGGGGTAAAGGTTTTGATGAAACCATTCAAAAACCATTTTTACCCTCACAGATCATTAAAGTGATCGAGAGTGTAGATATGAGTGAGGCAGTAGATGCGTCTGCGGAAAAACACTCTATTTTTCCTTTGGCTTCTGAAGAATCGAGTGCAGAAAAATCGAAGGTAGACGAAGAGGGTGAACTTTCTATTTTTTCACCCGAAGTAGAGAATGAAAGAGAAGAAGAAGTTTTAGAGCTCCTAAATGAGATAATCGCAGAAGAGGCAGAGTCCGAATTTCCAGAAGAAATGCCACTGGAAGTGCTTGACAGTAACGAGATAGAAAAGATCAAGGCACTTTTAGAGATGGATGATGAGGAAACAGAATCTGTAGAGGACTTGAGTGAGGAAGAAGTAGAATTACGGAAAGTTGAAGTGATCAAGGAGCAATTGATCTCAGAGGGAGTTGAAATCCTGGATGAGCTTGAAATCGTAGATGTATTGAGTAACAAAACAAAAGAAAAAAAAGCGCTTAAATGTAAAAAAAATAAGTTGAAACATAAAAAAGATCAGAAGAAGAAGCAAAACACTTTACACTGTAGTAAAGAAGAGCTGTCTCAACTTGAATCTGCTATGACGCAAGCCCTGATAAGTCTCAAGCCAAAGCAGATCAAGAAGTTTTTAAAAGGAAAAGAGATAGAACTTAAAATAAAACTAGAGGATAATGATTAATGCAAAAAGGTGCGATTTTGGTTCTTTCAGGACCAAGCGGTGCAGGGAAAAGTACTATTATTAATGCTGCTTCAGAGCAGATAGGTGAGTATTATTTTTCTATCTCAACCACGACACGTAAGCCAAGAACGGGTGAAGAAAATGGTCGTGATTATTTTTTTGTAACCAAAGACGCGTTTGAAGAAGATATCAAAGCAGGAAATTTTCTGGAGTATGCACAGGTGCATGGTAATTACTATGGGACGTCTCTTAAGCCGGTCAGAGAAGCACTTGAGAGAGGGAAACTGGTAATCTTCGATATCGATGTACAAGGTCACAGACTGGTGCGTGCAAAAATGAATGATATTACGACTTCTGCCTTTATCACACCGCCTTCATTGGATGCGCTTGAGCAAAGACTTCGAGCACGATGTACAGATGATGAAGCGGTGATCGTGAATCGCATTAACAATGCAAAAGATGAGATCACTGCAGTAGGTGAGTATGATTTTACCATCATCAATGATACCGTAGAGCTTGCGGCAAAACAATTTGTGATCGTTGCCAAAGCCGCAAGATTGAAACAAAGTACGGAAGATGAAGAAAAATTTGTCACACAATGGTTAGCAAATAACTAATATTAAATAAATTCGAGTATAATAATTCAAATTAATGCTCATAGTAGCGAAATTAAAGGATTAACATGGGTATGCCAAGTATGCCAGAACTATTGATCGTATTAGCGATCGTTGTGCTTCTTTTTGGAGCAAAAAAGATTCCAGATCTTGCAAAAGGTATGGGAAAAGGTATTAAAGACTTCAAAAAAGCAATTAAAGAGGATGAAGAAGAGCCTAAAGAAATTGCAACAAAAGAGACTGATAAAACAGAAACAAAGATAGAAGAGAAAAAAAGCGAAAACGTTTAAAAGAGTGCTGAAGCAATCTCGTTCCCATCGTCTCGATGGGAATGCATACTTAGCTTTATAAGCAAAGAAATTCCCCTTACTCAATACTGCTGTATATGCATTCCCACGCAGAGCATGGGAACGAAAAAAATACGGAAAACAAATGAAATTAAAATTACATATCAATAACGTGATAAAAGATGCTTTTATCAAAGCAGGCATAGCGCATGAACCTATGAGCGTATCTGAAGCAACGAAAGCGGAATTTGGTGATTTTCAGTTTAACGGTGCCATGGCGCTGTCAAAAAAGTTAGGTAAGAATCCCAGAGAGATCGCGGGAAATATTATTGAAAGCTTGGACTTAAGCGGTATTATTAGCAAAGCGGAGATCGCGGGTCCTGGGTTTATTAATTTATGGATCAACCCTTTATGGATCGCTGAACAATGTCAAGCTGCAGTGAGTGATAAGAGGTTAAATATTGCCAAAACAGAGACTCCAAGCAGGGTTGTAGTTGATTACTCTGGTCCCAATATGGCTAAACAAATGCATGTGGGACACTTACGCTCAACTATCATAGGGGATACACTTGCCAATGTACTGACTTTCTTAGGTGATGAGGTGATCCGTCAAAACCACATTGGAGACTGGGGTACACAGTTTGGAATGCTGATCGCGTATCTTGAAGAGATAGGTGAAGACGGTTCTGTGAGCCTGAAAGATCTCGAACAGTTTTATAAAGATGCGAAGGGACGTTTTGATGCAGATGCCGCATTTGCAGATAAAGCCAGAGAGTATGTGGTAAAAATTCAGAGTGGGGACAGACACTGTTTAGAACTTTGGCAAAAGTTTATTGATATTTCTTTAGGACATTGTGAAGATATTTATGAAAAACTTGGCGTCAAACTTACACGTGAGGATGTACGTGCAGAGAGCTTTTACAATGAAGATCTCTCCAAAGTAGTGGAAGATCTGGCTGCCAATGGTACACTTCAGGAAAGTGATGGTGCACAGTGTGTCTTTTTAGAAGGCGATGAAGTACCGGTGATCGTGCAAAAGAGAGATGGTGGGTACCTTTATGCAACTACAGACCTTGCTGCCTTGCGTTACAGAGCACAAACCTTGCAGGCAAAACGTATTTCTTATGTCGTAGATGCGAGACAGGCTGGACACTTTAAACAGGTGTTTAGGGTGGCGAAAGAATCGGGGTTTGTAGCAGAAGATGTGCAATTGGAACATGTCGGTTTTGGTACCATGATGGACAAGAGCGGTAAACCATTTAAAACACGTGACGGTGGTACGGTCAAATTGATTGACTTGCTTGATGAAGCAGTGGTAAAAGCGAAAGAAGCTATCAAAAATAAAGAAGATTATACGTCTGAAGAAATAGATGCACTAGCTAAAATTATCGGTATTGGAGCAGTGAAATATGCCGACCTTTCCATTAACCGTGAATCAAACTATATTTTCAACTGGGATAAAATGTTGAGTTTTGAAGGAAATACCTCTCTTTATATGCAGTATGCCTATGCAAGGATACAAAGTATTTTTAGAAAATACGATGGGGATATAAAAGGTGAGATCATCATAGGTGATGCATTGGAACATCGTTTGGCCGTTATGTTATTGCGTTTTGAAGATGTGTTGACGCGCGCAGCGAAAGATACCTCTCCCAATCAGATCACAGCATATCTGTATGACCTTGTGACACTCTTTATGCGTTTTTATGAACAAAACCCTATCTTGAGAGCTGATGTGGATGAAAAAACAAAAATGAGCCGTTTACAGTTAGCAGATTTGACAGCGAAAACGATCAAGCAAGGCTTATCGTTACTTGGTATTCAGGTTGTAAACAAGTTATAATGACAGTAAGTAGAAGGAGGGACTGATGAAAGCTTTGATCATTTTGGCGATATTGGCTACATTGGCCATACTCTTTTTTCTTTATAGCAGAAATAAAGATCTCAAAAAACTTGTGATTGGGTTGGCAACATTTGGCGCGATCATTTCTTTGGCTGTTTTGGGTAACTTAACAAGACAAGTGATGCCTATTTTCATGGCACATATTGTTCTGATCATATTTTCATGGGGTGGCTTACTGGTATATGTAGTAAGAGATAAATATTATTGGTGGATTATTTTTTCACCTGTGATAACGATAGGGTTATTTTTAGTGTTAGAGTTTTTGACAGGTTCTAGACATGAACCAATGTAAGTTGACATTTCGACAAGCTCAATAACCAAGGTTCCTGAGCTTGTTGAGGGATTATGCAGGGTCGATATCTTTCTTTTTCTTCTGATTCTCAACCAATTCGCTTAAAAATGTTTCCAGTGAATAACGTTGTCTGTATTCAGGTATCATGATATGAACGAGGATATCTCCCAGATCACCCACTGCCCACTCATCACTTGTGTCTGATGCGAGGAATCCATCGCCCTGAGCTCTTAATTCTTTTTTAAGATGCTCAAAGAGTGCTATCGTGTGTTTTCCATTGAGAGAATTTGCAATGACTACACGTTTTGCTATGTAATCGGCATCTTCAAGGTTAAATACTTCTATCTCTTCGGCTTTTTTATCGTCCAGTAGGTTTACTATACTGGTTATTCTTTCGTCTATTGTCATATGGTGTTGCCCTTCTAATATATGTTTGACAGATCTTCTGATCTTTTCGTCAATAAATTGTAAATCTTTTGTTTCTCTTATTTGGGTTGAACTCATAGGTGCTTCTATAGGCAGTAACTCCCATTTCCTAAGTTCATCCGTATCTAAATGATGATTACCTCGTGTTGCTATAACCCAGGTCACTGTTTCATTTAGCCATTCAAATGCATGCCATTTTGTCAATGATGACAGATTGTCAGATCCTATGATAAGATACTTGACATCGTATGCCTGGTTAAAATGTTTTACAGATTGTGAGGTTACTGTACTTTTGCCTTCTTTTATCTCATAATCATCTACTTTTACACGGGCTATGGAGTCAAAGAGTGTTTGACACCATAAAAATCGCGTATGGGCATCTGCCAGTGTGGATGTTTTAAAAGGGTTCAGGTAAGCAGGTACGACAAACAGTTGATCAATTTGCAAGTTTTCTATAGCCTTTTCAACGATAAGTTGATGCCCTATGTGGGGAGGGTCAAAACTTCCCCCAAAGAGTGCTATAGTAGGCTTTTGATGATTAACCAAATACTAACCTCATTTACTGTAAAATTGCGTAATTTTAGCATAATAATCATAAGGGGAACGCATGGCTGTAAAAGTAGCAATTAACGGACTGGGAAGAATAGGTAGATGTGTGGCACGTATCATCGCAGAGAGAGATGATATTGAGCTTGTTGCCGTGAATGCCTCTGGTACGGAAGAGATGATTCAATATAATGTCAAATATGATTCTGTGCATGGAACTGCAAAGGATGTTACGGTAGCCAATGGCTATCTTAATATCGGCAAGACCAAAGCAAAGATCTTTGCAGAGCGTGACTTGTCAAAGATCGATTTTGCTTCTTGTGGTGTAGATCTTGTGCTTGAATGTACAGGTGCTTTCTTAACTGCAGAATCTGTACAGCCGTATTTAGATAATGGTGTCAAAAAAGTGCTCTTCTCTGCACCGGCGAAAGATGATACAGCTACCTTTGTACTAGGCGCAAATGAAGAAGAGTATGCAGGTCAGGCGATCGTTTCAAATGCCTCTTGTACAACCAATGGTTTGGCTCCCGTTGCAAAAGTTCTGGATGATGCTTTTGGCATTGAAAATGCTCTGATGACAACAATCCACAGCTATACAGCTTCTCAGCCTATCTTGGATGGAAAACATAAA
>JAUVCL010000020.1 GCA_030595845.1 Campylobacterota bacterium | reverse complement strand
TTAATTTTAATATTTTAGAGTGCCAAGGGAATGAAGAAGTGTTAGTGGTAGGGGGCGGAGATAGTGCAGTAGAGTTTGCCTACTATATACATGACAACAATACACTAACACTAAGCTATAGAAAAGAAAAATTGACACGTCCAAACCCTAAAAACATAAACAATTTTATGGAAAAGGTTGATGAGGGAAAAATATCTTTGAAACTTGGAGTCGATATAAGGTCTATTGAAGATGTTGATGGCAGAGCAAAAGTAACATTTGATGATGAAAGTACACATACATATGATAGGATTATTTATGGACTTGGTGGCTCCACTCCAAAAGAGTTCCTTCAAAATACGACTATTTTATTGAATGAAAAAGGGAACCCCATTGTTGATGATCACAATCTAAACTCGCAAGGACTTTATATCGCAGGTGATATGGCTGGTCATCTTGGTGGGTCTATTGCTTCAGCACTAAATCATGGGTATATAATCATAAATGACATTCTTGAAAATAACTGCAATTTAGATGATCATTTATGCCAAACATGATTTTTTTCTAGCAACCATAGCGGTTTTCATCGTTTTAAAACCTTTATAGTCAATAGCCGAAAATTCCACTAAATGTAAAAGTTCACACCCCTTAGTAAAGCTTGCTTCAAGTTCTCCTTTTTGAAGGAGAAAGTCAGGGTTAGAAGGTATACGTTCATTGTTCTCGTCATGTAAAAATGTCTCTAAAAGTATGAGTCCGTTTGGCTTGAGTGCTTCTATCATCTGGGGAAAGAGTCTTCGCTCTAAAAAGTAGGTGCATACTATGAGGTCATAATGCTCTTTGGGGAGTGTATGGGTATCAAAATCCACTTCCTTTGCATGGATATGGGGAATGTCTTGTAGTTGTTTTATAGCAACGGATGAGACATCCAAGGCATCCACTTCAAAACCAAGCGATGCCAGGTATTTACTGTGTCTGCCCATACCACAGGCAATGTCAAGTGCTTGTTTACCTGTAGTATGTTTTGCGTAGTCTTTGACAAGTTTTACGGGTTCATCGGGTATTTGATTGTTCTGATATTTTTCATTCCAACGTTCTTTGTCTTCTTGTGCCATTTTGAAGCCTTTTATATAAATGGGACGTAAATGAGCAAAGCCCAGTTTACTACGCTAACGCTGTTTTATGATTCGGCATTTAGTGCCTCACGTGTACTGCATTTTAACGCTTGTCTTCAGCAGATAGCTCACGTGACTAGTCACGTTTCTAAAAATACAGTTTCTTTGGTTATTATTCTAGCAAAATAATTGAGGAAATACTATGGCAAAACTTACCTTTATATCGTGGAACGTAAACGGCATACGTGCTGTAGATAAAAAAGACGCACTAAAATGGGTAGATGAAGAAACTGTAGACTTTTTAGGCTTGCAGGAGATCAAAGCAGAAGCAGATCAGATCCCCGAGGGGATATTTGAAAGAGACTACAAGTTTCAAAGTATCAACTCTTCTTCTAAGAAAGGTCAGTCAGGTGTGGCTCTTTACACCGACATAAAAGGGGATGCGAGTTCTTGTGACCATGTAGATATTTTAGACGAAGGACGTATCAACGAGTACCATTTTGAAAACATTGCATACTTTAACGTATACTTTCCAAATGGACAACGTAATGAGGAACGTCTAGAGTACAAGATGTCATTTTATGAGAGTTTCTTAGACCATATCCTTGACTTACGCAAACAAGGGAAATCCATCGTTGTATGTGGTGATGTCAATACTGCGCACTATCCCATAGACCTTGCACGTCCAAAAGCCAATGAAAAAACTTCAGGGTTTTTACCAATGGAGAGAGAATGGCAAGATAAATTACTTTCCTGTGGCTTTATAGATACCTTTAGACATGTGCATGGAGATATAGAAGATCGTTACAGCTGGTGGTCATATAGAGCAGGAGCCAGAGGGAACAATGTAGGATGGAGAATCGACTACTTTTATGTATCCGATGATCTCAAAGATAAGATAGTTGATGCTGATATACTGGATCAAGTTATGGGTTCAGACCATTGTCCTGTTAAATTAGTATTAGAATTTTAAGTATTTAATCTATAGCACATCAAATGAGGTCATGACATCAAGGTCTTTTGCTTTTTGAACTTGTGGTGCTAAGGCTGCAACTATAATGTTACTCAATAGTAATAATACGAATATAGATCTCATCTTCATCCTTTCACTTAAAATATCATAATTAAAGAACCGGCAATGACAAGTATGACATTGGCAAAAGCATAAGTACCTGTATACCCAAGTGCAGGAACAGGACTTTTGGCTTCTTTGATGACTACGGAGAGTGCAGCACCTGATGTCATGGCTCCAGTGATAGCACCAAAAATAAGTGCAGGTTGAATTTTGAGGAGTTTAGTACCTACAAAATAGCCTACGAGTATAGGGGTAATGGTGACACAAATACCGGCTATGACCAAGATAAGACCATTTTGATGTAGCGTTTCCAAAATGCCCCCTCCTGCACGTAATCCAACTCCTGCCATAAAAAGAAGTAAACCAAACTCCATTAAAAACCATCGTGTAGGTTCAGGGAGTTGCCCAAAAGTTGGCTTGATACTACGACGATAGCCTATAAACAGACCTGAAGCCAAGAGACCTCCAGCAGAGCCAAGACCGAGTGAGACCCCACCAAGGTCTACAGAAAACATTCCAACAATAAGTCCAATAGCAATACCCAAAGAGAGTGTCACCATATCTGTTTCTACGCCATCTTGTTCTATCATACCCATATATTCACTCATCACCTTAATTTGAGAAGCAGTTCCCACTACGGTAAGTAGATCATTTTGTTGAAGCTTTGTATCACCCTGGTGAGGGAGATGTAACCCATTGCGTTGAATGTTTATAATGAAAAGTCCAAAGTGTCTTCCTATTGCAATATCATCACAGCTCAATCCATCTAACTCTGGATTTTGTATGACGATCTGTGCAGTGTCTTGAATACTGCTTGTTTCCCAGTCGGGTATAATTTCTTTGGCAATATTAGAAATCTTTGAAGTGAAGTATTGACGAGGACCTAAGACTTCAATGACATCATCTACAAAGAGTCCCTTCTCATCTATAGGTACAAACTTACCTCCACGTCTCACTTTGACCACAGATTTTTTATCCCAATACTTTTCTCGTAAGGTGTCTAAATCCATAGATACAATCTCTTTGGCAGTCACACGGTAAGTTCGTAAAATAATGTTTTGAGGTAAGCCCATATCTCCTTGTGAACTTTTCTCAAAGGTTTCTGCCTCTTTGATAAGGTCAATACCTAAGAATTTTGGTAAAAACTTGATCGTTATAATAAGACCAATTAAACCAAAAATGTAGGTGAGTGCATACCCCATGGCAATGTTGTCAATGACTTGATCTTTGGTCCATCCCTCTGGTATGCTTACAGAACCTGCATGAACCGCATCTTGTGCCGCAGCTAAGGTAGGGGAAGAAGTAAGGCCACCAGAAAGTAGGCCCGCAGACATACCTGGTGGTAAAGAAAGTGAGTATGCCCAGAGTGCTGCGACAGAGAAACCTGTCAAAGCTACAACCATGGCAAGGGCAAAATATTTTACTCCATCTTGTTTGAGTACGGCAACAAAGCCAGGACCTGCTTGATAGCCCACAGAAAATATAAATAGAGCAAATCCTATCATTTGTCCTGAGGTAGATATGCGAAAACCATAATGTCCAAAAATGAGTCCTACAAAAAGTACACCAGCCACAGCGCCTAAAGATAAAGAACCTAGTCGGATATTACCAATGTAATATCCAAAACCAAGTACCAAAAAGAAAACCAATTCAAAGTGGTGATTTAACAATGACAGTAATAACTTACCAGAATGTTCAATATCCACGAGAAGCCCTTATTAGATTATAGTTTTAAAACTTATACCCACCTATGAGTCGTAATGCAGAGATAGACTTCTGCTGATCCAAATCAACATATTCGTAAGTACCTGTAAAATAATAGCCATCTGGATGATTATAACTTGCACGTACACCATAATTATGTTGGTTCTCTTGTCCAAGGCCTGTCTCAGAAGAGATAGCGTACTTGGGGTCTAGATCAAAATAGGTATATCTTGCACCTACCCACAGTCCATCAGTGACTGATGAACTCAAGTCATAACCTAGTTGTATTTTGTATGAGTTGGCATTTGTCAGATCTCCTGCTTCAAAAAAGTGAAAGATCATACCGTTGGCAAGATATGGATATCCACCCCATGCACCCAGTGTCGCACCGACACCTGGTCCATCAGTATAAAATGATGCACCAGTTGAAAAGTCAAATCCATTGTCTAATTTTCCATCAAATCTCAGTGAATAAATACTGTAATCAATGGGCGTATATGTATTGCCACCAACATCTTTGAAGTTTATGATCTGTGCACCCGCATCATAGGTACCTCCATCATATTTTCCATTATAGTCATATTGACCGAAGAAAGTATTGTAAAGATCTACTGCGTAATAGTCCCAAAGTTGGAGCGTATGTTCATCTTTTTCATATTGGAACACACCTGCCCACATCCCTGCATCCCCAGCATTGTCTTTATCTCTTTGATCCACATAAGACTGATCCGCCATAGAGTGAAAACGGTGAGGATTTGGTGCGCCACCATCCCATACACCTGCCATCTTATAAATATATCCACCGGCAAACATTATGTTTTCCATGGTGGTATTTTTATAGTATGCCCCTTGGAAAGTATTTGCTAAAAGGTACCAATCATCCGCATCTACCATAGGAGTAGAAAGTTCATAATTACCTGCAAGAAAGGTATGCCCACCATTAACATATTTGACATACGCTTCTTGTAATATGGCATACGAGTTACCGTTACCAAAAGCAAAGGTACGAGTTTCATAAAGTGGATCATTAATACCAAAGTCAGTGACACCTGCACCTGTAATTTTGAATGACAAACCATTATAGGTTGGTGATGTAATAGATACTTTAGGTATCACATAAATACCTTTTGAGTCTTTATGCCCTTTGTTTATGTTCGGATCAAAATTCTTAGGATCATTACTATAGTCATAGTTAACATAACCAATTCTAAGATCACCATTTATTTTCCAGCCATCACCTAAAATATAACCATCTTTTTTAGTATCAGTATGTGTAACGGTTTCATAGGCATGATCAGCTTCTACTGCATTGCTTGGTGCAAGAGATTCTGCGGCATATAAAGAGCTTCCTGTAAAAGGAAGCAGTGCAAAGAGCAAGGTTTTTGAGTAAGATAGTTTCATGACTGACTCCTTATTGTGCAAATGGGTTAATACCCAATTTGTCTATGATATAGGCAGCAGCCAGTTGACCACGTACTGAGTTACCAAATGTATCTAATGGTGGAGAGACAACACCAATTCCCATTTGACCAGGTACTACAGCAAGGATTCCTCCTCCAACACCTGATTTGGCAGGTGTTCCTGTAAGGTATAACCAGTCTCCTGCATTGTCATAAAGACCTGCTGTTGCCATAACTGCCAGAATCTTTGACACATACTTTTCATCTAATACTTTTTTACCAGTTTTTGGATTCACACCATCATTGGCAAATGTAGCAGCCATCATACCAAGGTCATGTGCAGAGACATTGACTGAACACTGTTTTGTGTAGACTGTCGTTGCTTCAAGTGGGTCTGATCCCATGCGTCCACGAGCATCGAGTATTTTAGAGATGGCTTGGTTATTTTTGTTGTCATTGACTTCTGAAATATACACTTCTTCATTAAAACCTAGTTTTGTACCTGCATAGTCATCCATATTGGCATATATTTTTGCCCAACGCTCTTTAGAATCTTTTGCTTCTACCCATGAAGTAGATTGAATTGCACCAGCATTTACAAATGGATTGGAAGCAGATCCACCATGTAACTCAATGGCAATAATAGAGTTAAAAGCTAGTCCTGTTGCATTGACACCAATTTTTTCTTGCAGAAACTTGTCACCTTTTTCCTGTATCACTTTTGCAGCTGTAAATACTTTAGAGATGGACTGGATAGAAACCACTTCTTTTGTGTCTCCGATTTCATACACTTTACCATCTGGTGTGACCAGTGTGATACCAAATATTTTAGGGTCAACAATGGCAAGTGCTTTAATGTAATCTGCATTTTTTCCCTCTTGATTATCTTTAAATTTTTCATACGCCTCTTTAAGTACAGCGTTGATACGTGCTTCTGTTAAAGTGTTTGTTTGTGTTACTGCTGTTTTTGCTTCAGCTGTCAAAGGACCTTTCGCTTGAACAGGTGTAGTACTCATTAATATCAAAGATGCACACGCTATCGAAAGTGTCACCATACCTTTTTTCATTAAGCTCAATGTTTGAATTTCAGTTTTCATTTTTTCCCTTTTATTTTATTAAATTATACTATATCATAAATATAATTTATGTTCCATAAGTCCAGTTCAGTTTTATTTTTTCTCCTTTATTTGTTTTGATGTATCACAAGATAAACATCATCCATGCCGTACCGACGGTAAGGAATATTGTCGTATTTACCAGGGTTACAATACCTCCAACCTTATAGACTTCACCTGCCTCTATATAACCGCTTCCTGTATAGATAACATTCGCAGAGGAACCCTGCGGCGTGATAATGGCATTGAAGTTTGTTGCAAAAAGCAGCATATAAGTCATCATTTCTGCCGGTACACCTGCTTTGATCGCAACACTTAAAAAAACAGAAAAGAGTGCTAGCATTTGTGCTGTTTGTGAAACAAAGAAATAGTGGATAAATACATAGCCTACGATCAAAGAGATATAGACCACAGGCCAAGAATACCCTGCCACAGAAGTGGAAATATGTTCACCGACCCAACCCATGAAGCCTAGTTCATTCAAATACTTGGACATAGCATATAGAATGGAGAACCATACCAGTGTCCCCAAAGCATTTCCTTCACCTTTTAAGTCATCAAGCGTAAAGATGTTGCTTAACATCAAAATACCCAGTCCAAGAAAGGCAACCGCTGTTTTATCCATACCCCAAGTTTCGGACATTACCCATAACGTTACCATACCTATAAAGGTAGCTGCCATGATCCACTCGTTCTTATGTATCGAACCCATCTTCTCCAGTGCTTCCTGTGCGATCATCGGTGCTTCGGGTGTCTTTTTTAGTTCTGGCGGATAAATTTTGAAAATGACCCAAGGTACAAGTAAATAGAGTACAAAAACCGGTACGGAAGCAGCTAATGCCCAGGAGCCATAAGAGATATCTATCCCTATTTCCTTGGCCATTTTCGCACCTGCAGGATTCGCTGCCATTGCAGTGAGCCAAAGTGTGGAAGAGAGTGTGATCCCTGCCATAGAAGTCATCATCAGAAAAGCACCCAGTTTTTTTCTGCTTCCGTCAGAGACCTTTGAACCACTGTCTGCTGCTAACGCAGAAACAATTGGATAGAGTACACCTGAACGAGCAGTATTACTAGGAAAAGCTGGAGAGATGAACATATCGGCAGCCACAACTGAATAGCCCAGTTTTAAACTTGAAGTTCCAAATTTTTTAATGATCAAAAAAGCGATACGTTTACCCAGTCCGGACTTTATGACCCCACGGGCAATAAGAAAGGCCACAATAATAAGCAGAATAAAATCTTCTGAAAATCCGCTATACGCCTGTTTTGTCGTCAAAGTCCCAGTAAGAACGACAGCAGCCAAGGCGATGATAGAAGAGGTGAAAATAGGCATAGCATTGATGATAACCGCAAAGATGGAAGTAATAAAAATAGCGAAAAGATGCCAGGCCTGTGTTTCAAGTCCTGAAGGGGTAGGTATGAACCAGATGATCAGTCCAAAAATAAAAACAGAAATTTGCAACCAATGTTTTCTCATGGTTTTTTTTTGATGGTGTGACATATCAATTCCTCAATGTGGAAAATATACTCACTTATATTCTATAACAAATCATCTGTCAAACTTCTATAAGTTTGACATTATCAAAAATTGTGTTGTAGATTTAGTGCTCTGATCACTCTCCAGTGAAGCTGTTATTTAAATTTAACCTTTAGTTATATGCCATCCTTTTTCATAAGGACAGGGATAAGAATAAAGTGAAATATTTTTGCCTGCAAGGAGATACTCTATCTCTTTTTGTGAAGTATAGAGATATTTTTTTTCACCATTGGAATCTTTGCAGGTACAGTAAATTTTATGGGATGAGTTTTCTTTAGGTATGGAGAGAAAGTTTTTTGTACGTTTTGTAGTTAAGAGGCGACTTTTTAACGTTTTTAATGCTTTTAAAAAGTCTGAATGTTTCATTTATTCTTCCATATCTCCACCAATGTAGTAAAACTCATCCAATCCTTCTAAAAATGACATCAGTAATGCATCTGAACAGACTTTAAAGTTTTTATGACCTTCTTTACGGAAGAGGGAAGCCATTTGTTGTTTACTTAATTCAATCTCTGCAAGACCAAAAATGATCTCTGTTTGGGCTTCTTTAAGTTCCAAAGCTATACGGAGCTTTTTCAGTATACGGTTGTTGGTTAGTTCTACTACTTCGTCAGCATTATTTTTAGGAGAAGGACCTCTTTTAAGTGTCACCAGTCCATCAAGAAAAACACCCAGTTCTTCATAAGAACAAAGCATAAAACCCTTATCATGACGACGTTTAAGAAGCGCTTCCAAGTGAGACGGCTCCATCACATATGCTTCAAGTTTATAGGCTTCTAGAATTTCAGCTATTGTAAGGTTCAGTGCTTTTTGTATGCGATAAAGTATTTCATTTGTAGAGATAAGCATTTATTTTTTTCCTGTTTCTTCTGCAAGGTTTAAAAGTGCCATTTTTGCTTTGTTGAGTATGCTTAGACAGTTTTGATCTTTGATATTGTGTTTAAGTGACCAATATTCAGGATTAGTGTAGGTAAGGGTGGTTCTACCCTCATAATCTGTTGTAATAAGTATACGAAGTGGTAGTTCCAAGCCCATAGAAGGGTTACAGTTCATAAGTACTGTACCCATTTTAGGATTACCAAAAACCACAACCGTTTCCGGTTTCAAGTTCATCTTGACATCTTTGGCATTTGCCTGGTGGTCTATGGTATGAAAATGTACAAGACCATGTGTCTTAATGAGATTCTCAAGTTTTTTGACAGAAGTAGCATGGTCATTTTGACTTTCAACTGTGTTAATAAAAGTACCTTTTTTAGTGTCACAACCAACTAAGGCTAAAGTAATTAATCCAGCCAATATAATCTTTGTCATATAAATCCTTTTGGAAGTGGTGACTTTAGTCCCACTAAATATTTGCATAAAGTAATATTTCAACTTAAAGAAATAAACTCTAGGTGGGACTAAAGTCTCCACTCCCTATACATTAAACCTGAAGTGCATAACATCGCCATCTTGTACGATGTACTCTTTACCTTCCAGTCTGTTTTTACCTGCTTCTTTGGCACCTGATTCACCACCAAACTCAACAAAGTCATCATAGCTGATCACTTCTGCACGGATAAATCCTTTTTCAAAGTCATTATGTATGACCGCTGCTGCTTTAGGTGCAGTCGTGTTTTTACGGATGGTCCATGCACGTACTTCTTTTACGCCTGCAGTAAAGTATGATTGAAGACCCAGTTTATCAAAGCCTTTGTGAATGATCTGTTCCAGTCCTGATTCTGTTACACCCAGATCGGTGAGCATCTCATCTCTCTCATCATCATCAAAGTCTACCATATCTTCTTCTACTTTGGCACAAAGTTTTATGACTTCAGAGTCTCTTTCTTCTGCGTAAGCTTTGAGATTTTGTACATACTCACTGTCTTCGCCAAGTCCATCTTCATCTACATTTGCACCATAGATGATAGGCTTAGAAGTAAGAAGACGTAAATCTTTGTTCATAGCTAAAAAGCCATCACTCTCTTTGTCTTCAAAAGTAGAAACAGGAGAACCATCTTCTATATGGTTAAGTAATGCTTCTGCAACAACAAGCTGTTCTTTGGCATCTTTGTCGTTACCTTTAGCTTTCTTCTTAAGCATTTCAATACGTTTAAGTAGCGCATCAATATCTGCAAAAAGTAATTCCTGCTCAATGATCTCAACATCACGGATAGGGTCTATGGAACCTTCAGTGTGTACAATGTTGTCATCTGCAAAACATCTTACAATGTGCAAGATGACTTCAGTTTCACGGATATTCCCAAGAAATTTATTTCCCAGACCTTCCCCTTTACTCGCTCCTGCAACAAGACCGGCGATATCTACAAAATCAAGTGTAGAGTACTGTACTTTTTCAGGACTTACGATACGAGCAAGCTCATCTAATCTTTTGTCTGGTACTGGTACTACAGCCTTATTTGGTTCTATAGTACAAAATGGGTAGTTCGCAGACTCAGCATTTTGTGCTTTAGTGAGTGCGTTAAAAGTTGTAGATTTTCCTACATTTGGTAGTCCAACAAGTCCGATGCCTAGGCCCATGATATTTCCTTGAGTGTTTATTGTCGTGATTTTATCTAAATGTTGGTGTTATTTACATAAATCATCTATTGTAGCTCTACGAATACAGTATAATAACAATAAAAATCAGGAACTTCGATGGAAAATGCTTTACTCATCTTGATCATTACGATTAGTATCTCTACAGTATTAAATGTTTTTTTAAAAAGGTATGATATACCAACAGTCATAGGATATGTACTTGCCGGTTTTGCTATCTCATCCATTTTCCATTTTGCTGAAGACTCTAAAGAGATGTTGTCACATTTGGCAGAATTTGGGATCGTATTTTTAATGTTTACCATAGGATTGGAGTTTTCAGTAAATCATCTTAAAAAAATGAAAAAAGAAGTCTTTATATATGGTGGATTACAAGTTATTCTTTCTGGATTATTCTTTACAGCTTTGGCTTTATATGTTTTTGATCTGGAAATAAAAAGTGCCATTGTGGTAGGTTCTGCACTGGCACTTTCATCCACAGCTATCGTACTGAAGATATTAAATGAAAATAATCAAATACATTCAGGTTATGGTCGTACTACGCTGGGTATTTTACTCTTTCAGGATCTTGCGGTCATTCCTATACTTTTGATGGTCTCTTTTTTTACATCCGAGACAGAGTCAGTCTCCGTTCTTTTATTGGAAACTTTTGTGAGTGCAATAGTTGTGTTTCTCATACTTTTTATTATTGGAAAATATATTCTAGAACACTTTTTTAATTGGATCATGTCAACAGGTTCTGAAGAGATCTTCCTTGTTGCTGTACTCCTTACTGTCATGGCTGCTTCTTTTTTAGCGCATATATTTGGATTTACTTACTCATTAGGTGCTTTTATCGGGGGTATGATGATCGCAGAAACTAAATATCGTTACCGTATAGAATCAGACCTTATTCCTTTTAGAGATATTCTTTTAGGTGTGTTTTTTGTGACTGTGGGTATGCTGATCGACTGGCATTCCCTTGCTTACTATGGCCATATTATCTTGGGATTACTTGTTGGGATCATATTGCTAAAAGGTTTTCTTATCTTTGGTATATTGCGTTTTTTTGTGCAGAAACGAACCGCACTTAAAACTGCATTGGCACTTTTCCAGGTAGGTGAATTTTCTTTAGCCATTTTCGCCTTGGCATATGCTAATCATTTGATCTCTGATGAGTTGAATCAAATTATGATCATTACGATTGTTTTATCAATGATCATGACACCTTTTGTATTGAAAAACATTAAAAAAATTGCAGACCTCATGACCAAAGAGCCTACGGTATTACGTGAACGTGCACTGAAGGTTGACCAGTATCAAGATCACATTATCGTATGTGGGTATGGACCTGTGGGACAAAAACTTGTTAAAACGTTTAGAGAAAGGAAACTACTCTATATTATCCTTGAACATGACATGAAGATAGTAGATGCTGAGATTGCTAAAGGTGAAGAAGCAATTTATTTTGCAAATGCAGCACAGAAAATGGTTTTGTCACACTTTAATGTGAGTGACTGTACAGCGATCATTGTGACCATTGAAAATGAAATACAAAGGCAATTGATCTGCGAAAATATTGCTTCCTTTGATCCTGAGATCAACAGTATCGTCAAAGTCAATAACAGTGCAGAAGAAGAGGTGATTGAATCATTGGGTATTAAGCATATTATCAATGGCAGAGACACTATTGCCAATATGTTGGCAGAAGAGGCCTTGGCTTGTCATCTTAATTTAAAATAGACAAGAACAGGATATAAAAGGGTTTAAAACCTTTTATATTATGGATTTAATGATGGTTCTCATCTTTAGCTAGGTTCTCTATAAGTTTTACCATCATTCTCACACCTGCACCAGATGCTCCAAACGGGTTTTCACCCCAGGCATGTTCTACAAATGCAGGACCTGCTATGTCTATGTGTGCCCATTTCTCAGCATGCTTTTTATCTACGAACTCTGAGAGGAATTGTCCCGCAGTGATAGCTCCACCATATCTTGTATTTGAAATGTTGCATACATCGGCTATCTCAGATTTGATTGTTTTTTTGAGGTAAGGATTGAAGTCAAGTGCTGTTGCAAGTTCCCCTGCATTATGCGCTTCTTTAACAACTAGATCTTGCACTTCTTTATTGTTCCCCATAATGGAAGATGTGTAATGACCTACAGCCACCACAGATGCACCTGTAAGTGTTGCAAAGTCAAAGAGGTAGTCTGACTTAACTTCTTGTTGCGCATAACAAAGCACATCTGCTAAAACTAAACGACCTTCTGCATCGGTATTTCGTATCTCTATTGTTTTACCATTTTTAGCCACAAGTACATCATCTGGTTTGTAAGCATCTCCACCTATCATGTTTTCAACAGCACCTACAAATCCATGTACTTCTATGGGTAAGTTAAGTTCAGCGATGGCTTTCATGATACCTAGTACAGCCGAGCCACCACTTTTATCTGACTTCATCGTTACCATGTAGTCAGCAGGTTTAAGACTCAATCCACCTGAATCATAAGTAAGTCCTTTACCCACAAGTGTGATGACTTTTTTTGCACCTTTTGGCTTATGTGTAAGGTGAATGACTCTAGGCTTATGACGTGATGCACGTGCCACTGCAAGCAATGTTTCCATCTTTTCTTTTCTAAGCTGTTTTGGTTTGAGGATCTTACATCTAAGTCCTGTATCCTCAGCCATCCCTTCAGCGATGCTCGCCATTACATCTGGATAACAATCATCAGGTGTTGTGTTTACTATGTCACGTGTGAAGTTTGTAGCGTCTGCAGTGATCTGTGCTTTATGTACTAAGAGTGAAGCTTTTTCTATGTCGATTTCAAGTTCATTATACTCTTCAAGTGAGATAGAGATATGTTTGATCTTGTTCTCATTCTTTTTACTTTTGTATGTCTCAAAACTATAGGCACCTAAGATGAACCCTTCTACCATAGCACGAAGTGTGTAGGTACATCCTGCATTGGTGTAAGTAGCAACTTTAAGTGACTTGTATTTTGTCCCTTTTAGTACTTTTATAGCATTTGCCGCAGCACGTCTGATGTCTGCACCTTTGAGTGAAGTTGCACCAACATAGAGTCTGTTCTTCTCTATAAGGAGACAAGTCTCATCCTGTCCAGAAGAAAAACCTGCTTTCTTAAGAAGTTTTTTGTCCTGTACAAAACGGTGTTTTAAGTTGCTATCTACAATGATAATCACCTTTATCTCAGCAGCTACATCTTCCAGGGGGAGTACAGTTAATTCAAAATTCATGGATGTCCTTTTATTAGTTATTTGGAGTATATCAAAAGTTAGAGTAAAGAAGTATGACATTGTAAAATTAATGTTCAATCTGTAGTATTATTCATTGCACTTGTGGTGGTATCGGTATTTAAATTTTTCTAGTTCAACAGCTCCAGCTGTTGAACCTCTATCAGCATTATAATGCACTGAAAACTCTTTTCCAGAGCGAAGATATAATGATTTAGATGAACTTTATTGTGAAATGTGTGGTCTGATTTACATTCCACAGCTGGAGCTGTGGAACGAGTAGATTTATTATTTAGGGCTAGGCAAACTGTTCTTTAAGTATATCCTGAGCCTGAATCATATCTTTATCACCACGTCCAGAGAGGTTAACTAAAATAGTTTTACCTTGTACTTCTTCTGGCTTCATCTTTTTGAGATAGGCAATGGCATGAGAACTCTCAAATGCAGGGATGATTCCTTCAGCCTGTGAAAGCCAAACAAAAGCATCCATTGCTTCATCGTCAGTGATGTGGTCGTAGGTCACAATTTTTTCATCTTTTAAGAAAGCATGTTCGGGTCCTATGCCCGGGTAGTCCAATCCTGCTGAAATAGAGTGTGCTTCCTGTACTTGTCCATCTTCATCTTGAAGAAGGTAGCTGAGTTGTCCGTGGAGTACGCCAGGGCTTCCTTTCTCTAAAGAACAGCCATGTTTGCAATCAAGACCCTCTCCACCTGCTTCTATACCGATGCATTCAACACTCTGATCTTGTAAGAAGTGGTTAAAGATACCAAGAGCATTTGAACCACCACCTATACATGCTATGACTTTATCTGGTAGACAACCTTCTACTACATCCAGTTGTGCCTTCGCTTCCCAACCGATGATAGACTGAATATCACGAACCATCATCGGGTAGGGGTGAGGACCTGCTACTGTACCTATGAGGTAATAAGTATCTCTTGCATGTGTGACCCAATGACGTATGGCATCATTCATGGCATCTTTAAGTGTTTTAGATCCTGACTCTACCGCATGTACTTTTGCACCAAGCAGTTTCATCCTAAATACATTCAGTTCCTGACGCGCTACATCTTTGGCACCCATGAACACTTCACACTCCAGACCAAAAAGTGCAGCTACCGTAGCGGTTGCCACGCCATGCTGTCCTGCACCTGTCTCAGCAATGATCTTCTTTTTACCCAATCTTTTAGCCAGTATTGCTTGGGCCACACAGTGGTTTATTTTGTGTGCACCTGTGTGGTTAAGGTCTTCACGTTTGAGGTAGATCTTTGCATCCATCTCTTTAGAGAGATTTTCGGCAAAATAGAGTGCAGAAGGGCGACCTACGTAGTTTTTATAATAGTAGTCTACTTCTTTCCAAAACCCTTCATCAAAACGTATTGCTTCGTAGTCGAGTCTCAATTGTTCAAGTGCAGGCATAAGTGTTTCGGGTACATAACGCCCACCATAGCCTATCTGGCCATTTTCTGTGCTGCCAAAATGACCTAGATCATCAGGGTCATGTGGACTCGGTTTTGGGACATATATTTCTTCGTGTAAGTTCATTGGTATTTCTCTTCAAATTGTAATTGCACAGATTATATCGTATGGGATATTATAGGGGTATGATTTATGTTTGAAATAGAACAATAGATGGCTAATATCAGGGCCTGGGGTAGGCTTGCTTAAAGATACTTTTCTAGATATCCATTCAGTTCTTCTTTCTGCTTTTCATCAATGGTTCTTAGTGGTATCACATTAAACTGATGAATATTTGTGTAAATAAGATAATACTTTTCATTTTTTCCCCATGTGCTAAAAGTACTCCATGGAAAGATATTGTTTTGGTTTTTTTTGTCTGGATTTATGCCTTTTCCTGAGATATGCAATGTGACTTCTTTTGAAAGTATAGGGCTTTTATTATAGGTTTTTTTTGCCCGATAGGCAATGAGCATTCGGGTAAAAAGGATATAAAACGAGAGTGCAAAAAATGTCATAAGTATGTTATGAATAACACTCTGAGTGTTAGAAAAGTCAGTGCCAACCAACATCATAAAAGTAGCCATTCCTACAAAGAGACCCACAAAAAGAGGACGTTTTCCTGTTTTGTAGTGAAAGTAGGCAGCTTCTTGATATTCATTGAGGGTGAGGTGGTAGGTAATGTTCACTGATATTCCTTAGATTTTAAGTTCATATTGTATCTAATTAAAGAATATATGGGTACCTAAGTCAATATGGCTGTCATGGGAAAGTAACACCTACGACTTTGAGTTGGAACTCGTCCTTGATGATGTTATCATTTTATGTTACCATTAATAAGATTATTTATTTTATTTGCACAGAAGGAAATTTTATGTCTAGTTATAAAGCTACAATTGACGGAAATGAGGCAGTTGCGCGGGTCGCTCATAAAATAAATGAAGTTATTGCCATTTATCCTATTACGCCTTCTTCGGTTATGGGTGAACTTTCAGATACCTATTCTACCCAAGGTGAGAAAAATATTTTTGGTACTGTTCCTGATGTGACTGAGATGCAAAGTGAAGGCGGAGCGAGTGGGGCTGTGCATGGATCATTGCAAAGTGGTGCATTAACAACGACGTTTACAGCCTCACAGGGGCTTTTGTTGATGATACCAAATATGTACAGGATAGCCGGTGAACTTACATCAACCGTATTTCATGTGGCTGCACGTTCACTGGCGGCGCAAGCGCTTTCAATATTTGGCGATCATCAGGATGTGATGGGTGTGAGACAAACAGGTTTTGCATTGATGCCTTCAGGGTCTGTGCAGGAAGCACATGATTTTGCGCTTATCTCCCAAGCCGCTACGCTTCGTAGCCGTATACCTTTTTTACATTTTTTTGATGGCTTCCGTACCTCCCATGAGGTCAATAAAATAAACTTGCTTAGTGAAGATGTTCTAAAGGCAATGATAGATGAAGAGCTGGTCTATGCACACCGTTCACGAGCACTCACTCCTGACAATCCTTTTATAAGAGGTACTTCACAAAACCCGGATGTTTATTTTCAAGGCCGCGAGAGTGTAAACAGTTATTATTTGAAGGTTCCCTCTATATTACAGGAAGAGATGGATAAATTTGAAAGACTTACAGGCAGAAGATATAAACTGTTTGATTATATCGGAGAGAAGGATGCTGAAAGGATCATCGTTCTTATGGGATCTGGTGCTGAAGCTGTGGATGAGTGTGTGGAGTATCTGGGGAACATGGGTGAAAAAGTCGGAGTACTAAAAGTACGTTTGGCGCTTCCTTTCAGCATAGAACATTTTATAGCTGCCTTGCCGATCACAACAAGATCAATCGCAGTACTTGACAGAACAAAAGAGTCAGGCTCATTGGGTGAACCGCTTTATCATGATGTCTTTATGGCGCTTAGTGAAGCAGATAATGAAGGCAGATTAAATTTTAAGATGCCAAGGATCATTGGAGGCCGTTATGGGCTTTCATCTAAAGAATTTACACCTGCCATGATAAAATCCATCTTTGATGAACTGGGCAAAGAAAAACCTAAAAACCACTTTACCATCGGTATCAATGATGATGTTACACATACAAGTTTGGAGTATGATGCAGATTTTATCGTTCAAGACAGTGATACCTATGAAGCTATTTTCTTTGGTTTTGGTTCAGACGGTACAGTGGGTGCAAACAAGAATTCTATTAAGATCATTGGACAGGAAACAGAAAATTATGCACAGGGATATTTTGTATATGATTCAAACAAATCAGGTTCTGTTACTACTTCACATCTTCGTTTTGGCCCTAAACCTATCCGCTCAAGCTATCTTATACAAAAAGCAGATTTTGTAGCCTGTCATCAGAGTGTTTTTCTGGAAAAGTTTGAGATCCTTAACCATGCAAAGGAGGGGGCAACTTTTCTTCTGAACACACCGTTTTCAAGAGAATTGCTTTGGAGTAAATTACCAAAGGAAGTACAAAAAGAGATCATAGATAAAAAAATGAAATTCTTTGTTATAGACGCATCTAAAGTGGCTAAAGAGAGTGGTATGGGAAGAAGAATCAATACGATCATGCAAACGTGTTTTTTTGCTATCTCTGATATCTTGGATAAAGAAGATGCCATAGAAAAGATCAAACACAGTATCCATAAAACATACGGAAAGAAAAGTGAAGCCCTTGTTACTATGAATTATAAAGCTGTGGACAGTGCTCTGGAAAACCTTTATGAAGTAGAAGTACCTCATGAGATAAATTCAAATATAGCAATGCAAGCTTCTGTTAAGGGTGATTATAATGATTTTGTCGAAAATGTTACCAAAAAAATCATTGAGGGACACGGAAATGAACTGCCCGTAAGTATGATGCCAAATGATGGAACCTGGCAGAGTGGTACAACACAGTATGCAAAAAGAAATGTGGGTCTTGAGGTTCCTGTTTGGGATGCTGATGTGTGTATTCAATGTAACAAATGTGTCTTGGTCTGCCCACATTCTGTTATACGTTCGAATGTCGTTGAACTATCTTATCTAGCCAATGCACCTGATGGGTTCAGTTTTATTAAGGCTAAGGGTAAAACATTTGAAGAGAATGAAAATTTTATGATTTCTGTCTCAGTTGAGGATTGTACCGGATGTGCCGTATGTGTGGAAGTGTGTCCTGCTAAAAACAAATCACAGACAAATCTCAAAGCGATCAATATGCAAGAGCAGCTTCCACTTAGACAAAGCGGGTCTGAACAGTGGGAATTCTTTACAGGGCTTCCACTTATAGACCGTTCAAAACTCAATCATGAGAAAGTAAAAGAGAGCCAGTTCCTTGAGCCACTTTTTGAATTCTCAGGAGCCTGTCCAGGATGTGGGGAAACGCCTTATGTAAAACTTACCAGTCAGCT
>JAUVCL010000189.1 GCA_030595845.1 Campylobacterota bacterium | reverse complement strand
ATCGGTGATCAGTACACCATCCATCGTATGTTCTGAGACTGCGGAAGACATTTCAAGCGATTTTAGATTTTTTCTGTTATTGATAGCCGCACCAATAATAGATGCTGCTGTACTGAGCATTTCAACATTGCTAGATTCAAGTATCTGCTTGTGTTCATCTCCAATACCAAGAAATCCCCACCATTTATTTTGTACAAAGATCGGTAATATGAGTAAAGAATTGATCTTAAACAGATCCAAAAGTTTCTTTTTGGATCTGTCATAATCTTCTCTGCTTCCATTGACAGGCAAGTTTTTTTCTAATTGATTTTTCCATCGCATAAAATAATGTTTACGATAATGAATATGCTTTTTACTTTTTGCTTCGGGATTATCATTGATATATAAAAGTTGATTTGATGAAAGACTGTTTTCCCCCGGTTCATTTTTATAGATGAAAATAGATGACATGTTTGAAGCTTGTTTCAGGTTTTTCATCTCTTGGTGCAGTGCTTCTGTCCAGTCGGGTTGTTGTAAGAAATTATGAGACATCTTATTGATGGCATGCAGGATATTTTGCTGTCTTTGAATTTCCATATTGCTGCGTCTTTTTTCCACCACCTCAGTGTAAAGCTGTTGTATCGTTTTTGAGAAACTTTTAGAAGCAAAGGGTTTGGAAAGAAATTGATTGACACCCAGTTCAATGGCCTTGAGGAGAATATCACGGTTTTCAAAGTCTGTAAAGATAGCGATCTTCACACTTTCATCGATCTTTCGTATCTCTTCAACCATTTCTAGACCATTCATACGTGGCATATTGATGTCTGAAAGGATAATATCAGGAGCATATTCTTTGAAACGTGCAAGTCCTTCAATGCCGTCAGCTGCAGTTATAATGGTATCTGCATAGGGTTTTAGCATATGATTGAGTATTGATGTAGTGGTCTTGTCGTCATCTATGATAAGTATACTTAACTGTTCCATTATTTATATTGTAATATAAAATTCCTTTATAAAGGTGAAATAAGGTTATAGAAAAATGAAATGCTTCAACTGATTCCAATACTCTTGGTATATAATGATGAAAATAAAAGTTAGAGAGATCATCATGAAAGATAAAGTGTTTGAAAAACCTATAGAAAAAAAATTCGAATTTGATGAAGCAGTCGCCTCTGTTTTTGATGATATGTTGAGTCGTTCTGTACCTTTTTATGATGAGGTGAGGAAACTGGTTATCTCTTTGATACTCTCAAAAGAAAAAGAGGAGATGAAAGTGCTTGATCTTGGGTCATCCACCGCAAAGTTTTTACTGGATCTACACAGTAAGATGACCACAAACTTACAACTTAAAGGTTTAGACAATTCTCAAGCGATGTTAGACAGGGCAGAGCAAAAATGTCAAGCTTTTGGTGCAAATATAGAGTTGGAACTGGCAGATATGCTAACGTATACGTATCATCAAGAAGATGTTATTGTTGCAAATTATACCTTACAGTTCATACGTCCTATGCAGCGTGTAGAACTTGTAAAAAGGCTCTATGATGGATTGAATGATGACGGCGTTTTCATTTTCTCTGAAAAAGTGGTTTTTGAAGATAAGACGCTTGATAAAGAGTTGATCGATATTTATTATGAATACAAGAAGGAACAGGGATATAGTGAATATGAGATAGCGCAAAAAAGAGAAGCCTTGGAAAATGTACTTATCCCTTTTACTATAGAAGAAAATATACAGATGTGTAAAGATGCAGGATTTAAAAATATTGCGACTGTTTTTCAGTGGGCGAACTTTGTGACATTTGTGGTAAAAAAATAATTTCTTTCACTTTTTCACCCTTGTGAATATCTTATTCACAGTTAGTCAAAAAGTAACACTTTTTTATATGCCCATGAGCACGGGTTTCATTTTTTAATATGAGTTATTCACAAGTTATTCACCATGTGAAAATATGGTTTTTTTTTGAAATTTATCATAAAATACAGAAATATTTAAACTATTTCTGGCATTCGTTTTTTATCCATATCTTTTTCATATGTTTTCAGCTATAATCGTGGCAATAATTTTTTGGGCGATACTTTGCCCTATATAAGGATAGACCATGAGTTGGACACCAAGTAGCTGGAGAAATTTCCCAATAAAGCAACAACCAACATATCAAGATCAAGCACTTCTTAAAAAAGTAGAAGCAGAATTGAGCTCATATCCACCACTTATTTTTTCAGGTGAAGCAAGAGACTTGAAAGCAAAATTAGCTGCAGCCGGTAGAGGAGAAGCTTTTTTACTTCAGGGTGGAGACTGTGCCGAGAGCTTTTCTGACTTTAATGCAGCAAATATCAAAAATCTTTTTAAACTGATGCTTCAGATGAATATGGTTTTGATGTACAGTACAGGTAAGCCAGTGGTAAAAGTAGGGCGTATCGCAGGACAGTTCGCTAAACCAAGATCTTCTGACTTTGAAGAGATCGATGGTGTGAAACTACCGTCTTACCGTGGTGATATTATTAACGGTATTGAGTTTAATGAAAGAGCAAGAGTACCGAGCCCTTATAATATGCTCAAAGCCTATAATCAGTCAGCATCTACTCTTAACCTTTTACGTGCATTTGCCCGAGGCGGTTTGGCAGACCTCAATAAAGTACACCAGTGGAACCTTGACTTTATTAAAGACAATCCATTGGGGAAACGTTATGATGAGTTGAGTACGAAGATCGACCACTCAATGAAGTTTATGGCAGCCTGCGGACTTAACTCTGATACCATGCCACAACTGCATCAGACAACATTGTATACTTCTCATGAAGCGTTGCTTCTAAATTATGAGGAAGCCTTGACAAGAGAAGATTCTGAAACAGGTGAGTGGTATGACTGTTCAGCACATATGTTATGGATAGGGGATAGAACAAGAGACCTTTCTGAAGCGCATATTGAATACTTCAGAGGGATTCAAAACCCTATTGGTTGTAAAGTGGGGCCAAGTATGGAAGAAGATGAGCTGATCGAGCTTATTGATGCCCTCAACCCAGATAATGAAGAGGGTAGACTTAACCTTATCGTTCGTATGGGAGCAAGTAAGATACGAGAGTATTTTCCTAAACTTCTTAAGCGTGTGAGAGATGAAGGAAAAAATGTAGTATGGTCTTGTGACCCTATGCACGGGAATGTCGAAAAATCTTCCAGTGGATTTAAAACGAGAGATTTTGATAACATTCTTTTAGAAGTAGAGCAGTTCTTTTCCATTCATAAAGAGATGGGCACTATCGCTGCTGGGATTCACTTAGAGATGACAGGAAATGATGTGACTGAATGTACAGGTAGTACATCATGTGCCATTACCGCTGAAGAACTTGCAAGTCGCTACCATACACAATGTGACCCAAGACTTAATGCTTCTCAGGCATTGGAATTGGCATTTATGCTTTCCGATACTGCTAACGAAGCTAAGTAATTCAAGGGCGCGTCTATTGACAAGGGTCAATAGATGTCTCTTTATACTATTGTGAAGATGTTCTGCCCCTCTTCATGCGTGTAGTGTAACTCCATTTGATGAATATCCAAAATACTTTTTACAATGTAAAGTCCCAAACCTAAACCTTTTTTAGAAGTGTGGAAAGGTTTGAAATAATT
>JAUVCL010000132.1 GCA_030595845.1 Campylobacterota bacterium | reverse complement strand
AGCACACAGAACACCGGAAAAACTCTTTGAGTATTCAAAAAATGCCCATAAAAGAGGCATACAAGTCATCATTGCCGGTGCAGGGGGCGCAGCACACTTACCTGGTATGATAGCCTCTATGTCACCTTTACCTATTATTGGGGTACCCGTGAAGTCTTCTAACTCTATAGACGGTTGGGATTCCATACTCTCCATACTTCAAATGCCCGGGGGTGTCCCTGTTGCTACTGTGGCATTGAATGGCGCTAAAAATGCAGGTATCCTCGCAGCACAGATAGTCTCAACAGCATGTGAAGAGACAAGAGAAGAGATCATTGCCTATAAGCAGACACTTAATGCGCAAGTGATGGAAAAATCAGCACGCGTTAAAAAGTAAGATAGCGTCATGAAACTACAAGAAGTTTATCATTTTTTAGACAAAGTAAGTCCTTTTGAATTACAGGAAAAGTGGGATAATTCCGGCTTGATCGTGGGAGATATGACCCGTGAAGTATCGCAGATCGTTGTTTCTTTAGATGTAGATTCTGAGATGATAGAACAGGCAGAGGAAGGGAGTCTTTTTGTGGTACATCATCCGCTTATTTTTGGCAAACTGACACAACTTGATTTTGCAAAATACCCTTCCAATCTGATAGAGAAAATGATACTCAAAAAGCAGTCACTTGTAGCACTTCATACAAACTTTGACCAAACACATCTGAATCAATATGTGTTTGAAAAAGTTTTAGGCTTTAAAATTGAGTCACAAAATCCTTTTGTCTGTACAACCAAAGGTAAGTGGAACTACAAAGAACTTTTGAGCCTTTTGAAAGAAAAATTGAATTTGCCGACACTGAAAGTCGTAGGTAAAAAAGAGACCATCACTTCCATCGCCTTAACAACCGGTGCAGGGGCATCATTGATGGATGAGGTAGAAGCAGACTGTTTTTTAACAGGTGATATCAAGTACCATGATGCAATGAAAGCGATGAGTGAAAATTTGATGATGGTGGACATAGGACACTATGAATCTGAGAAGTTTTTCGCAGAGATAATAATGGATGAATTGAAAGTTTTACCTATTTTAGCTATAATTGCAAATTCTAAAAACCCATTTTATACTGAAACATACTAAGATAGGTTAATAAAGTCTTGTAAAACACGATAGAGTGCATTACGGGAACACGCTTAAACTCCAAAAGGACAGAGATTGAACAAACACTTAAATGAGCTTATAGAGCTTTCAAAAAATGACCAAGCCATTGACAGCTATACACCACAATTAGAAGCTGCAGATAAAAAAGTAGCAAAAATACAAAAAAAGATTGATGCTGCACAAGGTGAACTTGATACCTTAAATTCAGATATATCTGAAAATGAAGAGAGAGTAAAAACGTTTGATGAACAATTGACATTACTCAATGAACAACTCACTTTAAATGCTGCCAAGTCTAAAGATATCACAACAGAAAAAGAGATGAAAGCACTCTCTTTGGAAGAAGATATCGCAAAAGAAAAGATGACTTTTGCCAATGAAGAGATTGAAAGACTTCAAGGTATTAATAAAACTAAAAAAGCACTTTTAGAAGAAGCAAGTGAAAAAGTAACGTCATTTTCAGGAGAATTTACTGAGATCAATGATGCGGCAACTGTAGAAAGAACAGCGATTGAAAAAACAAAAAGTGAACTTTTTGTAAAGAGAGAAAAACTCAGTAGAAATATTGAGCAAAAAGTACTTGCATTTTATGAGAAGATCCGTATTTGGGCTGGTAATACAGCGGTTGTTCCTGTTAAAAAACAAGCATGTTACGGATGTTATATGAAACTCAATGACAAAACGTATTCAGAAGTGATCAAAGCAGATGAAATTTGTAACTGCCCTCACTGTGGTAGAATCCTTTACATTGAGCCTGTAAAAGCAGAAGCATAGGCTTGTAGGTTGGTTGCCCAACGGAAATGCCCTTGGGGTATACCGACCACTTTGTAGGTTATATTTTATGTAATGGTCGGTCAACCGACCTTACGCGAATGGAGTCAAAGTGAATTATTTTTTCTTTTGGATCTATACATTATTCTCCATACTTATCCACCTTATGGCACTTCCATTTTTAATTTTATTTTCATTTAAAGCAAAATATAAAGACTCTCTTCCTGCAAGATTTTTTTTATGGAAAAACAGAGCATTAAAACCTGATGGTATCTGGTTTCACTCTTGTTCTTTTGGCGAAGCAAAAGCGATCAAACCTTTGGTAGAAGCTTTGCCTGAAGAGCGTTTACGCATGACTACAACGACACAGACAGGGTTTGAAGCGATCCGTGGTTATACAAAAGAGAGTCGCTACCTTCCGTTTGAGTCTTTGCTTTTTGGATGGTTAAAGCCGCAGAAAGCTTTGGTGGTGATGGAGGCAGAATTTTGGTATCTTCTTTTTGCCTTGGCACAAAGCAGAGGGGCGAAAACGTTATTGATCAATGCCCGAATGTCGGACAGGTCATTTCCAAAGTATCAGAAGATGGCATGGCTTTACAGACAGATATTTAAACATATTGATGAAGTGTACGCGCAAACAACAGTAGATAAAGAACGTTTAGAGATGCTGGGTGCATCCAATGTGATGGTAACAGGAAACATCAAGCTCTCGAAGTTACCTGCACCTACGAGAACATTACAGAAGCCAACTTCTTTACTTCTTTGTGGTGCAAGTACACATGAGGGTGAAGAAGAGATCATTTTGGAAGCATTTATGGATTTTAAAAAAGAGCAAAAAGATGCAAAACTTCTTCTTGTTCCCCGTCATCCTGAACGTTTCTCTAAAGTGGCCTATATGGTTGAAAGATCTGCAAAAGAAGAAGGATTTAGCTGGCAGAAATATTCGGAGCAGGAAGATTTAGCGAGTGACATCATTATTGTAGACAAACTTGGTGAACTGGTGAACCTGTATGCTATCTCAGACATTGTAATTCTGGGTGGGGCATTTGAACCTATAGGCGGGCATAATGCAGCAGAAGCTGCGCAGTTTGGATGTAAGATCATCTCCGGAAAACACTACTTTAACCAAAAAGATATTTTTGAAGCAGTAGAAGGCATTGCAGTCGTAGAAGCATCAAATCTTTCTCGTAGATTATTGCAGCATGGACTTTTAAAGCCTACAAAGATAAAAAGTAAAACAGATATCTCTCCTATTATTGAGAGTTTAAAAAAGGAATTATAAATGGCTACAGATAAAGCATATAAAGTATTGGCACTACAACAGGGTATATCAAATAAGAAAGCAAAAGAGCTTATAGACAGAGGTCTTGTGTTTGTGGAAGATAAAAAAGTAAAGATTGCTAGAGCGGACATACACACAGAGACATTTTTTCGTATAGAATATCCTGAAAAGATAGAAATACTCTATCAGGATGATGACATCATCGCTATCAATAAACCTGCACAGGTAGACTCTTATGAGATACAGGATGCTATAGACGGAGCAGTGCTCTTGCATAGACTTGACAGAGATACTTCAGGTGTCTTGTTACTTGGAAAGAATGAAGCTTTTGTTGACCGTGCGATCAAAGAGTTTAAAGCACGTAGGGTAGAAAAGCACTATGTGGCATGGATAGAAGGTGTGATTTATGAAAAAGTAGTCATAGATGAACCGATCTTTACCATCAAAAAAGGGAAAGCCTTTTCTCTGATAGACCCGGTACGTGGTAAAAAAGCACATACTATTGTAAAACCTGAAGAGTTGCAGGGTAAAAAGTCTAAAGTAAATATAGAGATCACCACAGGTAGAACCCACCAAATACGTGTACACCTTGCACATATAGGACATCCTGTTGTAGGTGACGAACAATACGGAAGCCGTACACAGGCAAAACGTGTGTTGTTACACTCTGCAAAAATGAAGATACTTGATTATGAGTTCAATGCCAAAGAACCTAAAGACATTGCTAAGTATAAATAAAAAGGCATAAGGACAACTCTATAAAAGAGTGTAAAGGGAAGTAAATAGTATGAAGTTAAAACTTAAAAGTATCGTATTAGCACTAAGTCTGAGTCTGGGTATACTGCACGCAACAGTATCGGACTATCAGGAGATCTACAAGCAGGACCAGCAAGGGTTTAATAAGGAAATGATTCAGGAGCTCAAAAAGCAGACTTCTGATTTTCGTGGAAAAGTGAAAGCGATCTATGAAGCGATCAATTATCAGCCGGTTTGGGTAGATAAAGATTATTTGACACATCATACGGAACTTCTGATCGCTGAAATCAAAGAAGATTTCAAAAAAGGTTTACATCAGGAAGTGGTGGCAGATTATAAAAAACTCTTGCCCGATGATAATAAGGTATTTCAATCTGATTCTCTTGAAGATAAAGCGAAAGTTGAGATCGGGATCATGAAGATCTATGTTAAGGTCATCGATAATATACTCAAAGACAACAAGAGCAAACATACAGCACTCACTTTGATACAAAAAGCGTTGACAGAGCAGGATCTAATGATTGCTATTGACAGTATTTCAAATGAGAGGATCATGCATGGGATCTCTTCCCTTGACATGAATCTTACGAAGCTCAAAGAGAGTCAGGAAGCGTATCAAAAATTGACTAAACGGCTTATGGGGAAAGACAAGAAAGATCGTCTCAAAGCAATGTATGAACTTCTTGAATACCAACCGATCTGGATCACGGAAGAGGGATTAACTTCTTATAGTAAAGAGCTTTTTTCTCAGATAGAAGGTGATATTACTTTAGATAAAAACAGTGCATCTTACCGAGAATTTAAAACGATACAAAATAGTGCAATCCCTACAAAGAAAGAAGATATCGCGGCAAAAGAGTTTGTGATTTCCAAATTGTATCAGGACTATATGTCTCATGTACTCTATGGAGATATTGATTGGAAAAAATTCCAACGTAATTTAAAGCGAACACATAGAAACGGGGTATGGGAAGTGCATAATATTTTGGCTTCACCTGAATCTCTACTGATTGGATCGGTAAAACATAAAACACTTAAACATGCATTTAAAGAAGCAGCACCCACTTTTCCTCTTTATGGCAGAATGCTTACAGCATTAAAGCAATATCAGGAGATGGTCAAAAAAGGAGGCTGGGAACTGCTGCCTGATTTCAAGAATCTTAAACCTGGAATGAAAGATCCTGTTGTGCCTGCATTAAGAGAACGGTTGATCAGAGAAGGCGATTTTATACCTTGTGAAAATAATAACACCACAGAACGTTATGACGATTGTCTTGTGGAAGCAGTAAAAAGATTTCAGGGCAGACACGGTTTGGAAACAGAAGGATATGTAGGGAAGATGACACGTAAAGCACTGAGCGAAAGTGCTGAACACAAAGTGGCAAAGATCAAACTCAACCTTGACAGGATCAAATGGCTTAAACGCGGGCATGATCGTCAT
>JAUVCL010000149.1 GCA_030595845.1 Campylobacterota bacterium | reverse complement strand
GAAAGAAGGCGAGTTTATTCTTAACGCTGCGCGTGCTAACGATATCTTTGTCCCAGCTATATGTTACCTGACAAGATGTTCACCAACCTTGGCATGTCGTATCTGTCTGGTAGAAGCAGATGGTAAACAGGTCTATTCTTGTAACACCAAAGTAAAAGAGGGAATGGCAGTTACGATCGATACACCAAACATCCTTGAAGAGCGTAGAGCTATCATGGAAGTTTATGATGTAAACCACCCACTACAATGTGGAGTGTGTGATCAGTCAGGTGAGTGTGAATTACAAAACTATACGTTAGAGATGGGTATTGACTCGCAATCGTATATGATCCCTGATACAAAACGTGAATCGACTAACTGGTCATCTGTCCTGCATTACGATCCGGGTCTATGTATCGTTTGTGAACGTTGTACCACTGTGTGTAAAGATATGATAGGTGACGCTGCGATCACTACTACAAAACGTGGGGGCGCAGAGCTCGATAAAGCCTACAAAGAGACTATGCCAAAAGATGCTTACTCCATGTGGAACAAACTCCAGAAATCTGTGATTGCACCAAGCAATGGTACAGGTGAGACTAACTGTTCTGATTGTGGTGAGTGTATTGCTGTATGTCCTGTTGGTGCACTGGTCAGTAGAGACTTTGTTTATAGCTCAAATGCATGGGATCTAAAGAGAGTTCCTGCAGTAGCTGCACATTCATCAGATGGCGCACAGCTTTATTATGAAGTAAAACCAACATCTATAGAAGACAGAACAGAAAAAATTTACAGAGTGACCAATGAATGGTCTTTTGTATCTTTAGATGGTTCTGCGCGTTTTGGATATGATTTCCAAAATACGACTGCTACTAAAGATGAAGCAGCATTCTCTGCAGCAATTGAAGCATTTAAGAAAGCCGATACTATTCGTTTTAATGCAATGATCACCAACGAAGAAGCTGCTATGCTTCAAACACTCAAAGAAAAAATGGGAGTGAAGCTTTACAATCCTGAAGTAAGAGCTTTCCAACAATTCTTAAATCATTATGAAGCAGCTTCAGGAAACAGCCTTTGGAGTACAGACACAGATGACATTATGAAAAAATCTGACTTTGTCATCTCTATAGGTTCTGCGCTTAGAAATGATTCACCTGCAATGAAATATGCTTATAACAACGTTCAAAAGATGAATAAGGGTGCGGGACTTTACTTTCACCCTGTTGGAGATACACTCATTCCGACATTTGGTAAAAACATAGAAGCCTTTAACCATAAAGTAGGACTTGAAGAAGCAGCACTTTATTTGGTACTTGATCTGTTTGCAGATAAAGAGAAACTTCCTTCTGATGTAAAAGAGTATATAGAAAGCTTTAAGAAAACATCCACAAAGACGATTAAAGAGAAAGAAGTTAAAACTGTTAAAGAGATGGTACTTAACGAAGAGACTGGTGAAGAGGAAGAAGTATCTAAAAAAGTAACTGAGATGGTTGAAAAAGAGATTGAAGTAATAACCAATGGTCTTGTAGACTTACTTGGAGGAGATGCTTCGAAGTTTGATGCCACTTTTGAAAAAATGATGAAGAAAAAAGAATCTTTTTCTATGATGCTCGGTGAAGATCTTTATTATCATGATAAAGCTGAAAATATTGCTAAACTTGTAGCACTTGTGGAAGCGACATGTGATATAGATGTTGTCATGACACCACCTAAATCTAATGCGCTGGGTGTTGCACTTATCTGTGACCTAGATGATGCACAAAGTGGTTACATAGTTGGATACAACGAAAATGGTGATTTTAAACTTTCAGCACTTGGTACAGGTGATCTTGATATGCCAGCGATGAATCAACAAGAAGGAACATTGTGTAACATTGGTAAGCGTGTACTTCCAACCAATGCTGCCGTTGAATATAACGGTTATGAACTCAATGACCTTGTTAAAGTATTGGTTGGTGCTCCTGAATTGACGATTGATTGGACACAAGCGCTTCCAACAGATAGAGGATTTAAGGCAGTTGAATTTGATTCTCTTCCAAATTCATTTGAAAATAATGGTACAGATAATCGCGGATATAGACTTGAAACTACCAATGTGGAAACTGAACTCCCGGTGGTTGAAAAATGTGATGAGAGTGCTGTGCTTGAGGGTGAAATAGCATACAGATGTAACCCTGCCAGACAATTTAATGATTTTACAGAAAAATCTCATCAAATTTTTGAAACTTTTTCTCTCTATACAAGTAAAGAGAAGGCAGAGAGTTTAGGTGAAAAAGTAGAAGTTGTTTTTGAAAATGGAAGTATTACCCTGGATGTGGTAGCAGATGAAAAAATGACAGGTGATATTGTAAAAGTACCAGACTTTAGAGCAGCAGAGGGTGTTTATGACCTTTTTGGTGCATCACGCTATAAAACAGTAACATTGAGAAAGGTGTAATATGGAAGCAGTAAACATACTACCAGAAGTCACATGGGTAGGGGTGCTTATTAAAGCAGTTCTTATCTTGGCGATCATTTCAGCTTTGGCTGGTTTTGGTACATTTATAGAAAGAAAGGTTTTGGCCTTTATGCAAAGACGTCTTGGGCCAATGCACGTAGGGCCTTATGGTTTATTACAAATTGCGGCAGATGGGATCAAACTTTTCACTAAAGAAGATATTATTCCTCAAAATGCGAATAAACTTATCTTTATGATCGCACCGATCATAACAGCGGCAACGGCATTTATTGCACTTTCTGCTGTACCTGTATTTCCTGATTTTACTATTCCTGAGTTTGTTCCTGTACTTGGTGGTGTATTTGTTCCATCTATTGCAGCTGATTTAAATGTCGGTATCTTGTTTGTACTGGGTATGATGGCAGCGGGACTTTATGGTCCACTTTTAGCTGGTATGTCACAGGCAAATAAATGGGGTATCATCGGAGCAGCAAGAACAGCAGTTCAGTTCCTCTCTTATGAGGTTGTAACAGGGCTTTCTATCTTAGCACCTATTATGCTTGTCGGCTCACTCTCATTTGTTGATTTTAATAATTATCAACAAGAAGGTGTGATGTCGTGGATGATATGGCAACAACCAGTAGCCTTTGTACTTTTCCTTATAGCAGGATTTGCAGAGACAAACAGAACACCGTTTGACCTTCTTGAGCATGAAGCGGAAGTTGTTTCTGGATATGCAACAGAGTATTCAGGTATGAGATGGGGTATGTTCTTCATCGGTGAGTATGCAAACATGATCACTATTTCAATTATTGCAGCGATTGTATTCCTTGGTGGGTATGATGCAGCAAGTACATTTGGATGGTTATTTATCATGCTTAAAATCGCATTTTTCTTCTTCTTGATGTTATGGGTAAGAGCAGCATGGCCACACGTAAGACCAGATCAGCTAATGTGGTTATGTTGGAAAGTATTAATGCCACTAGCACTTGTAAACATTTTAATCACAGCACTAGTGATTTTGGTATAAGGGAGTAAGTATGAGTTTAGAACAATTTAAAAATAGAAATGTAGGTGTACAAAACTACACGAATCTTGAGTTAGGCAAATCTCCTGAAACGGGTATGGAACAATTTACACAAGTAGTCAAAAGAACTTTTAAGGGTGAGTTATTTGTAGGTTTGGGTGTCGTGATGAAAGCGATGCTTAAAGCACTTTTTAAAGGGGATATGCATACCGTTAAATATCCATTCGAAAAGTTGCCTATATCTCCAAGATATAGAGCCATTCATGACATGTTGAGACTGCTTGAATCTGGTAACTACCGATGTATCGGATGTGGGCTTTGTGAAAAGATCTGTATCTCAAATTGTATCACTATGGATACAAGATATGACGAAGATCAACGTAAAGAGGTAAGTGAATATACGATCAACTTTGGTCGTTGTATCTTCTGTGGATACTGTGCTGAAGTATGCCCTGAGCTTGCGATTGTCCATGGTGCCCGTTACGAGAATGCATCAGAACAACGTGCAGGCTTCTCTTTGTTTGATGATATGTTAACGCCTATTGACAAATTGAATTTGCAACAAGAGTATGATGGTTTTGGTGCGGTATCTCCGAATGCCGATGAGAATATTAAACAAACGCCACTTGCGTACTAAGGAGAGTAAAAATGTATGAAATCGTAGCCTTTTACCTATTTTCGGCTTTAATAATAGGACTTTTCCTTGTGACAGTGATGAGTAAAAACATCTTGTATGCCATGACATCATTGGCAGCAGGTATGGTACTTATCTCTGGATTATTCTTCATCTTGGGAGCAGATTTCCTTGGTGTGGTTCAACTGGTTGTATATGTAGGTGCTATTATGGCTCTCTACGCATTTGCAATGATGTTTTTTGATGCAACAAGAGACATTAAAGAGAAAAACACAAACAATACCTTGGTATTTTTACTGGGTGGACTGACAGCAATGGTACTGGTACTTATGTTTGCAGCACCGATCTACTCTGAGAACATACAGGCACTCTATCCAATGACTGAAGGTGTAGGAAATGCTCAGGATGTTGGTATGGTACTTTTTACAAAGTATCTTATACCTTTTGAAGTTGCAGCGTTAATGTTACTCGTGGCAATGATCGCAGGAATTATCCTTGCAGGTAAGAAAATGGATGACAGTCTCACTGAAGATTTGAGTGCAGACGATGAAATTATGATAGCAAAGGATGAAAAATGATAGGTTTATCTCACTACCTTATCGTATCAGCAATACTCTTCTCGATAGGATTGGTTGGTGTACTTAGAAGAAGAAACTTATTGATGCTTTTCTTCGCAACAGAAGTGATGCTTAATGCAGTTAATATTTCATTTGCAGCCATTTCACATTATTATAATGATCTAACAGGCCAAATGTTCGCGTTCTTTATTATTGCTGTTGCAGCATCTGAAGTAGCAGTTGGACTTGGTATCTTGATCGTACTATACAAAAAACATGGAAGTCTTGATCTTGACGACCTAGCAAGCATGAGAGGATAAGAATGGAAAATTTAGTATATATAGCACTTTTTGCACCGTTTGT
>JAUVCL010000089.1 GCA_030595845.1 Campylobacterota bacterium | reverse complement strand
TGCAGTACTTTTCTTCTATCCACTAGACTTTACTTTTGTATGCCCATCAGAAATCATTGCATTTTCTAAAAGAGCAGCAGAATTTAGAGAAAGAGGCGTAAATATTATCGGTGTATCTGTAGATAGCCAATTCTCACACTTCGCATGGAGAGAAACGCCAGTAGCTGAAGGTGGTATCGGTAGAGTTGATATGCCACTAGTAGCTGACCTTTCTAAGCAAATCGCTAGAGATTATGATGTTCTTCTTGACGATGCAGTAGCACTTAGAGGTTCATTCCTTATTGATGCTGATGGTACAGTAAGACATGCAGTGATCAATGACCTTCCACTAGGTAGAAACATTGATGAAATGATCAGAATGGTAGATACTATGTTGTTTACTAACGAGCATGGTGAAGTTTGTCCTGCTGGTTGGGTTAAAGGTGATGAAGGTATGAAAGCTGACACTGAAGGTGTTGCTGAATATCTTGCAAAACATGAGGGTGACCTGTAGGTTTCCATCTATTGTGTGGTGGTGGGAAATCCCACCCTACATTGAATGTATATACAAGTCTATGATCTTAGATTTGCATATATTTTTTAAAAGGAGAATTCATGACAGATTATGCAACATTACTCAAAGAGTCGAGACTTAAAGCAACATTCCAACGTATGAATATCCTCGAAAGCATTGAGGAGCAAGGACATATGTCTATTGATGTTATTTATGACAAAGTAGTCAAAACACATCCTTCACTCTCTTTAGCAACTGTGTATAAAAATATTATCTTGATGGTAGAACAAGGTGTACTTGTTGAGGTACCCATTACAGGTCAAAAATCTAAGTATGAATTGGTGAAAGAAGATCATATCCATTTAGTTTGTACGGAGTGTGGAGAAGTGGAAGATAAACCTCATAATGCCAGTGCAGATGCACTCTTTTCATCTATGACACAGAGTGAGAATTTTGTACTGAGTAAACAGCAGATCAATCTTTATGGTGTTTGCAGCCATTGTCAAATTGCAGTTGCTTCCTAATAATTTATAGATTCTGGGTTAAAATTTAAAAAGTACTTTATACTTTATCTCTTTTCGCTCGAGTGACCCAAAATTACGACTGTCGATACTCATAGGGTCTGTACCCTCTACAAAATAGGTATTGTCATCAATGGATCTTACCTGTTTTATCATCATGCCATAAGCATCTTTTTCAAAGACCACCGTATCATCTACTTTGATCTTGGTACCTTTAAATACTTTACGACAGACGACCCTCTGACCATGTTTATAATATGGATAGAGAGAGTCACCGGATATTTTGAAGAGTTGAAGCATTAAAGTACTGGGTAGACCACATCTTCATTCGGTGCGTAAGGAGATTTAGCTACTTTTGTCGCTACACCTTTGATCTTCCAGAAGATTTCTGCAAATTTATTGACTTCAGCCAAAAGTTCCATTGCTTTTTCTCTTGATGCATGTTGTTTTGCTGCACCGCCTAACATCATAATGTTATGGACAATGGTATGGATCTCTGGATATTCTGCAATTTGCGGTGGCTTGATGAAATCACCCCAGATAATACGGATCTCTTCTTTACATTTGATTGCTTCTGTTTCTTTAACCGCAACATATCTTGACATGTCATTATGATACGCTGCATCATGCTCATTGTTCGCTGCCAACATAAGGTCAACCATTCTTACAACCGATAGTGCTGCAATTTGAGCCGTACTTGGATCATATATTCCACAAGGTACATCACAGTGTGCTTTGACTTCTTTAATATTAAACATTTTATATCCTTCTTTTATTTTTAGGTCACCACTAACGACCTTATATGTACATAAAGGTCGTTAGTGGTGACCTTGATGGCGCATACTGCCAATTTAGAACACTGGTTAAATCAATGATCTAAATTGGGAGTACGTGCACCTCTTCGTGTTAATAGTGTGATCATTGCCTCTCTTTCATAAAGATGGGCATAGGTTAAAGCAGTATTGTCATGACTGTCTTTACTTTCTAAGAGCAATGTAATGATCTTGGGATTATTTTTATAAACGGCATAGTGCAGGGCAGGTAAGCCGTTCGTTACAGATTTTGTCAGGTCACACCCCATGCGAACGAGTGTTTCGAGCACATGATGATGCTCATGATAGATACTCCAAAAGAGTGCATTACGTCCCTTTGCATCTATGATTTCTATGTTGAGTTTTGCATGCTTCAGTGAAGCGATCTCCTGATATAAATTTAAAGAGATGAGTTCAAAGAGCAGACACCAACCTTCTTCTGACTGGTAGTTGATCTCTGCACCGTTGATGAGAAGTTGTTTTACTGTCTGACTATCTGCTGCATGTAAAATGAGTTCAGAAGATAATGCATCTTGCAAGGTATTACATGACATTAGAGATCCCTGAAAGGTTATAGGTTCCTATGGAAATAGATGTCAGGCCTACGGTAAGTATGCCATATCGCAAGGCATTAACAGACTTGATCAAGTTTTCATTGATCAGGTAAATTAAATAGCCAAAGAGTAAAAATACGATACTCACTCCAACAATAAACGCAAGTATCATTTCTAACCCAACACTTTGATGAGAGATCACGCTCAGAGTGACAAGCATACCTCGTATGCCACCTACACCCATGAGTAAGCCTAGTGACAAAAGCATGCTTTTATCATGTAAATGTGCATCTTTATAATAGATATGTGTATGATGGTCTGATGCATGTTTGTGATGGTCTATACGAATTTTATTTGTGATGGCTAAGTAGACCAGGTAGAGTCCCATTAAAATGATAACAGCTGATGATATAGTGTCTCCATATTGCAGGATGTTTTCATCGGCTATCTGTCCTACAAAAAGTGCAAGTAGGTAGAGCATGGTACCATGACCCAAAGCAAAAAGAAGGGAAAGCACAAATGTTTCTGTTTTGTTTTTTCCAATGGAAAAGAGTGCAATAGCAGAAAGGTGATCAGGTCCCAAAGCATGCAGTATGCCATAGTAAAGTATGATCAGCAACCCAAAATCCATTCATTATTCCTTCTTATATTTAATCTTAATATATAGTCATAAATTTAGTATAGTTATAAATTATAAAAATGAACTTAAAGAAAATGAAGAGTAAAATTGAAAAATTTACTCTTGGGGAGGGGACAGTTTATTTGAAAAGAGCAGAACCAACGCGTATAAGATTTGAACCACATTTTATGGCCAATTCATAGTCTGAACTCATTCCCATAGAGCAGATAGTCGCACCCTCTTTTTGAAGATTTTCATAGATACTGTGCGTTGTTTCAAAACTTTTTTGTATCTCTTTCATATCTGTAGTGTGGGCACCTATGGTCATCACACCTTTGAGGTTGATCTGTGGACAAGACTCTTTGATAGTTTGATAGATGTCAAAAGCCTCTTCAGAACTTACACCAGATTTACTCTCTTCCTTGGCTGCATTGATTTGTAAAAGACAATGCATTTTTGTATTTTTTACTTCCAGTTTTTTGTTGAGCTCTAAAGCTAACTCCATACTGTCAAGTGATTGCATGAGTGTAGGACGTGTGTCTATGAGGTTATTGATCTTGTTTTTTTGTAGTGTGCCTATCATATGCCACTCTATAGGTAACTCTTCTAAAGCATCCATCCGGGTCTTTAGCTGTTGCACCTGGTTTTCTCCAAAAGCTCTTTGACCCAGTTCATAGAGGGTAGAGATATTTTCAAGTTCTGTGTATTTTGCAACGGTAACCAGTTTTACAATATGATGTTCATTCACAGTGATACGGGCCTGCTCAATGTTCCAGATTACTTCATCGAGGTTAGCTCTTAAGTGTTCTTTGTCCAGTATCATATGTGATCCTAATGTTTTATTTTATATTTCTTCCCGTAGGGTCGGTTTACCGACCAAAATTATATGTTGTGTTAGGGGCGGTAAACCGACCCTACGAGGTATTTACCCCATAAGCCGGTTTATATCATTGTATAGTCCTAACATCATAAGCGAGATAAGCAATGCCCAACCAACTATAGTAATGTACATCATGACTTTTTCACTGGCCGTCTTACCTGTGATCATTTCATAAAGGTTAAACATAATATGTCCACCATCAAGTGCAGGAATAGGGAGTAGGTTAAGTACACCAAGGTTTACAGAGATGAGTGCGGTAAAAAAGAAAAGTGACAGTATACCTGCAGAACTCGCTTCTGCTGTGACATCTACGATGGTAATGATACCACCCAGTTTGTCTGCACCTACCACACCAGTGATGAGTTTCTGTACAGATTGAACGATGAGTAAAGAGGCTTTCTTGGTCTCATCCCAAGCATAATCAAGTCCATCAACAAATCCAAAATTAACAGTGGCTTGTTTCCCTGAAGGACTAATACCTATAATACGTCGCGTGATCTTTTCACCAAATATATTTTGATCTTCGATCACCTTTGGTACAAGTTGCAGGGTGATAAGCTCTTGTCCCCGCTCAACGATGACTGTGATACCACCTTTAGCATCGTTAATGTGTTGACCAATATTTTCCCAGTACTGTAAGTTGATACCATTGATCTGCATGAGTCTGTCATCTTTTTGTAAACCAGCAGTCAATGCAGGTGTATCTGCACCTACCGTCCCAACATAAGGGAGCAGCTTTGGCACACCAATGTTTGCAATAGCAAAATAGAGTATAAATGCCAGTAAAAAATTGGCAAAAGGGCCTGCGAGTAAAATGATGATACGCTGCCATGGTTTCTTTACATTGTAAGAGTCTTCATCATAAGAGATCTTTGTAGGGTCGGAATCATCCTGACCTTTCATCTTGACGTAACCGCCAAGTGGTATGGCAGAAAGACTCCACTGTGTTTCTCCAATGGTTTTAGTAAAAAGTTTTTTCCCAAAACCTATACTAAATACATCTACGCGTACACCAAAAAAACGTGCAGCGGTGAAGTGACCTAGCTCATGAAAGAATATAAGTACCGATAAAACTAAAAGTGCAACTACAATGCCCATGAAATTCCTAATTATTTTTATCAGATTATAGCTAAGAGTTGTAAAATATTAGTAAAATATTAATATACATCAAAGATATAAGGGAAAATTCTGATAAAATAAAGGATAAGGATATGAAGATGAATAATAATAAGAATACAGCAGAAGATATTATCAGAAATGTTGAAGATGAAGCGTCTGATGTTATAGATCAAATTGAGAAAGATATTTCAGAAGAAGTTGTAGATCCAATTAAAGATCACAGAGAAGATCACGCTGAAGATGATATTGCTGTGCAAACAGCAAATGAATATTTTGAGGCTAATGCAGAGGAAGAAGAGACAGTACCTGAACCTGTAAAGAAAGAAACTAAACAAGAAAAATCCATACGTTTGGTAGAACAGGCAAGAGGTATTGTTAAAGAAGCAGATGATGTGAGTTCAGAATGCACACTGCTGCTTAGGGATGATCTGGCAGAATATGAAGATGCCAAGATTAATCTAAAAGAGCGCGGTTTTGATACTTGTAATGCATTACTTGAAAGTATGGGTCATAGATCAACAGAGGATGAGCATGAAGAAGAGGCAGTGGTATTCGAATCTAAAGCTATATTGAAACCTGTTGTGATCAAAGAAGTTTCCAGTGGTAAATTTACAGGTGTGCTTTCTGCATTGATCGCAGGAGCTGTGACTGCCATTGGACTGGTGTATGTTGCAACAGAGAAACTGGGTATGACATTATATATTGATAAAGTACCTTCTCCTGCGATCAGAGAGAATATTGCAGGCTGGTTCAGTACGTTGATAGGTATGGAGTCTAATATGTATGTGGGAGCAGGGGTCTTTGGAGTTTCTGTACTGTTGGTTATGGTCATCGTTTATATGTTACGTGTGACCCTTAAAACCAGTAGCAATCTTCATTTTGCTGTAAAACAGTTTGTCGAGGCAGAGTTGTATGCAGAACAGAAAGTTGACTGCAAAGTAGAGATGGAAAAAGTGGATGTACATTTGAAAGATACGATCAAGACATTTAAAACTTATGAAGTCCTCTTTAACGAACAGCAGGGGAAACTTCAACGTATTTTACATATAGAAGGTCCGAAAGAACAAGCAACAGATTATGATGCAAGATCTTTTGCTGAGATACGTGAAACCCAAAATTTGATTCATGCGATCAAAGGTTTTATGACTATTTCTATGTCAGAAGAAGGAAAGCTTTCTGAAGCGTCGGTACTTCGTTTAGAAAAAGTAAAAACACAAATGGATAGCATGATCGATAGGTTATACGGTATTTAGGGGATCAATACCTATTTATACATCATTTTTATCTTCCCGTAGGGGCGGACTTCTATATCCGCCTATCCCTCTAAAAAAATCATATTTTTAAAATTATACACAACATCTTTATGAAACTCTGGGAGCACACAGGGGTGCTTCCCTACGATTGAATATAGTATATCCGTAGGGGTGGACTCACTCCTATGTCCACCCATGAATTCAATTGTATAGTGTACATTCAAAATAAAAGTTTTATGTGCAGAGTTAAAAGTAAGTGAGGATTTAAAAATAAAGTGAAAAGAGTGAAAGTCCCAAACACTCTCCGAAGAGAGTGAAGCATTCAAACATGTCTGGGAGAATTACGAGTAGTGATTAAAAGCTTGTAGAGATTGTACCAACAATGTTGTCTTCATCAGCTAGACCTACTAGATCAGAACTAAAGTCTGTGTAAGCTACGCTAAATTCAAATTTACCCCATGATTTTGAAAGAGAAACGATGTAGTTTGTTCCCCAATCATCTTGCTCACCATAGGCTGCAGAAAGACCAAAGTCCATTGGTAATTCAGCTGAAGCACCAACTTCCCAGTAATCACTAAAGAGGTCATCATCTAAAGCAAATGAATATTTACCGTTAATACCGAAACCACCAAAATCTTTACTAAGACCTACATATACTTCTTCAAGGTTATCTGTAATTACTGAACTACTATTTGGGAATGTATACTGGATATATCCTAAATCATATCCGATACCAGCGAGCTCACCTGCATAACCTGCGTAAAAATCTGCTTCTAAAGAGTTATCTGTAGCAAGATTAAAATCTACATTTGACAACCAAGTACCAAGGTAGAAACCATTATATCCTAGATCAATACCACCTTGTATTGCAGGAGCATTAGATGTTTGAGTTTGACCTCTCCAGATATAGTTAGATGTGATTGCCATGTTTGCACTTACTGTAAATGCAGATTCTTCTACTACAGGCGTTTCAACTACTGCTTCTACTGGTGCAATGTCTCCACCTGCGAATGCTGAGCTTACTGCAAATGCAGCTACTAGACTTAATTTTGTCATTTTCATTTTTGTTCCTTGTTTTAAATGTACAGAAGTATAACACTTAATAAATGGAAGGCAAATCTATGATTGATTAAATTTTAATCAATTTAGTGATTAGAAGTATTTTTGAAGAAGTCCCTGACATATTCATAGCCAGAGTAGAGAGTAAGAACAACAGCAAACCATAAAAGTTCTGTTGCAAAAGGCCATTGCATCAGTAAAAAACCTATGGCGATCATCTGGACAACGGTTTTGACCTTACCCATCCATGAGGCTGCGATATCTATGCCTTCTGCCACGGCAGAGACACGAAGTCCGGTAATGAAAAGCTCTCGTGTAATGATGAGGAATATAGCCCATGGTGAAGCAGATCCAAGTATCATCAGCCCTAAAAAACCTGCAAGGGTAAGCATTTTATCTGCAAGGGGGTCAAGGATTTTACCTAAGGTTGTGATCTGGTTGAAAGTACGAGCGATGTAGCCGTCGAAAAAGTCTGTAGCAGAAGCTACAACAAAGATAAAAGCGGCAATATAGTTAAGCCATGATTTGTGTATGCCTTCAAAAATAGCGGCATCCTGATTGACTAAAAAAAGGAACATGACTGGAGCGAGGAGAAGACGGATGAAAGCTAAAATATTGGGGATGTTAAATATTTGTGAGTTTTGCATC
>JAUVCL010000193.1 GCA_030595845.1 Campylobacterota bacterium | reverse complement strand
ATTTCGTAGAGTTAGTACAGAAAAATGGAGAATTTGAGAGTAGAGCAGCAGCAGAGAGAGCAGTAAATGCATTTATCTCTTCAGTAACAGATGCACTTGTTAAAAAAGAAACCGTATCTTTAGTAGGATTCGGTACATTCTCTACAGTAGATATAGCAGAAAGAAGTGGTAAAGTTCCAGGAACTGATAAGACGTATACAAAAGCAGCACACACTGCTCCTAAATTCAAAATGGGTAAAACACTTAAAGATGCAGTAGCAGGAAACTAGTTTATTGCTAACTAAGTGTAACCTCTTATCTACTATCTTAGGATAGTAGATAAGCTCTCCAGAATATTTCATACTTCAAAAAATAAAATCTCCATACTCATTTAAATTTTAAATAATTACATTGGTTTTGATTCTGACACATGGTATACTTTCATAAAAAAGAGTAACTATGAATGTAGAGAATGTAATTTGTTTAGGTGTTGCAGGAAATTTTGCACATCATTTAGAACAGGCCGGGGAACTAAAAGATTTTGAAAATGTGATTACAGAAGAAGTGGATGCGCCTAAAGGGATATTCCCTTTTTATTTACCGGGTTCTGATTCATTTCTAGGTCTGTACTCTATAGGTACGGATTCGCTTACCCTACCTGCCTATGAAGCTAATGCACAAGTTGAACCAGAGATAGCGGTTCTTTTTGATGTGCTCTATAATGATAAAAAGCAAGTGACCAATCTCATAGCAAAACAATTTACCACCTTTAATGACTGTACTATTCGTAAAGAAGGGGCTAAAAAGATCTCAGAGAAAAAGTCCTGGGGGTTGAACTCCAAAGGTATTGGTGATAAATGGATAGAGATAGATCGATTTGAAGAGGGTGGGGTGATGGATAGCTATCATCTTTGTTCTTTTGTGAAGCGTGATGGTGTAGTGTATCCTTACGGTGTAGATGCAGCACTGCTTGGGTATTCTTACTTTTACACAAAGTTGAAAAATTGGCTCATAGACAAAATGAATACACAAGTTGATTTTGGACCACTTGAGAACATAGCTGAGCACTTAAAAACATGTCACTACCCTAAGCAAGCGCTGGTTTCCATAGGTGCTACAGCCTATGCTGAATTTGGTGAACATAATTACTTACAAAGTGAGGATGAAGTGTATGTCATTGCTTATGATAAGAAAAGTGATGATGCAGATTTTACTGCATCACCTACTAAAGTGATATTACACCAAACGGTTCTTTAGGGTATCTCTAGTTTATCCTACAGTTATATCTTCAGAGGCCTTTTTAAAGTACTCTTGTCCTGCTTTACAGAGAGGACAAGACTTTGGTGCTTTTTTACCTCGATGGACATGTCCACAGATCTCACAAATATACTCTTCATTGTTTTCACTGTCAAAGAAACCTTCTGCTTCAAGTGCCTCTTTTAATGCCAAATATTCTCTTTCATGTTCCACTTCTACTTTTCCAATGGCTCTAAAGAGTCTTGCGATATCTTTAAGTCCTTCTTCTTTAGCAATGGCTTCAAAGTTAGGGTACATCTCTTCATGTTCATAGCGTTCACCATCGGCAGCATAAGTCAGGTTTTTAACCGTGGTATCTAACTCTATATCGTTTACAAGTTTATTGTATGCTTTGAATTCTGCCATAGCATGATACTTTTCATTGTTCGCAGCTTCTTGAAAGTGTCTGGCTATACGATGTAAACCTTCTTCCATCGCCATATCTGCAAAGAATTCATATTTGTTTCTAGCCTGACTTTCTCCTGCAAATGCTTTCATGAGGTTGACTGCGGTAAGGTTCTCTGTGATACACTTCATCTCTTCGCCACAACAGACAAGTGTCCCACCACCTACTTCTTGTACTTCTATCTCATTACCGCATATATTGCATTTGTATGTTTCATATTGTCTCATTATTGTTATTCCTTAGTTTGTTTTTTTCTTGATATCTGTGATGAAGTCTGTAATATCATCATGAAGTGCCTGTAGATCTTCTTCGTGTTCTACTTCATCTGCCAGGATTTGGCTGACAATGTCGTAAGTGACGATGTCCTTATTTCTTGTGAAGTCTGCAAGTTCTGAGTAGATAGAAATAGCACATTGTTCACCTTTAATAGAATCTTCTAAGATACTGACAACATCAAAGTCTTTTGGCTCTTCATAGCCGCAGTTTGTATGGGTAAACCAATCTTTTGGGTTAAGCAGAGGCGTACCACCCAGTTGTAATATACGGTCTGCAACCATGTTAGCATGTCTAAGCTCATCTGCAGCATGCTGATCGAGCTCTGCAATGGCTGCATCTTTCATAATACCTTTAACAACTTTTGCTTCAATAAAGTACTGATAGTATGCCAGCCACTCATCTGCATAGGCTTTGTTAAGCCTGGTGATGATATCGTTGATATCAAGACCTTTAATGATGGAATTTCCTCTGCGTGCCATGATAACTCCTTTATTTAGTTAAGGATAATTTTTATCCTTTGAGGATTATAACCTTTTTAAACTTAAAGGAAAATAATTATCTTTTAGGTTTAAAAAGATAGTATGAATCCTATGAATAATTAGAGGGTTCAATAGTTTAGTATAGAGTAGGATAGTTAATGAAAAGCGTATATGGGTGTTTACCCATATACTGAAAAAAGAGGGAAGAGAAGAAGCTTAGCTTTTAAACCAAGATTTAACTCTGTCAAATGCATCATCAAAAGTACTTTTATGAGGGCGGCTCTCTACACCATAACTTTCTTGAATCTTTTGAAGAAGGTCTTTTTGTTCATCATTGATTTTTTTAGGCAGTATCATTTGTATTTGGGCAACTAAGCGACCTTTACGACCGCTGTGTACATCTACCACACCTTCACCAGCAAAGACAAACTGTTCTTTATCTTTGGTACTTTGTTTTAGTTCAAGTTCAAGTTCCCCATCAAGTGCAGGTATAGAGATCGTTTCTCCTAGTATAGCTTGCGTAAAGAAAACAGGGACTTCTATGTAGATGTCCGAACCGTTACGGATAAAGTTTTCATCCTCTTTCACGGAAAAAGTAATGATAAGGTCACCACGTTGATCACCTCTGCCTTCATTACCATAGCCTTGTGCTCTTAGGCGATTACCAGTATCGATTCCTGCCGGGACAGTAACCGTCACTGTATCTTCTTTTACATGGTATCCTTTACCCGAACAAGAGCCACACGCTTCTTTGATGGTTTGACCTTGACCTTGACACTTGGGACAGGTTTGTGCAAATTGCATTGGCCCTTGGCGCATAAGGACTTGTCCCTGTCCGCCACAATAGTCACAAGATTCTACTTTCGCATCTTTTGCACCTGTACCTTCACAGGGCTCACATGAGGTTTTGTAAGTCATGTCTATATCTTTTTTACATCCAAAGACTGCTTCATGAAACTCAAGGGGTACTTCTATTTCAAAATCAAGTGGGTACTTCTGTCCAGGGTCTCTGCGTGATTGTCTGGAGCCACCACCAAACATAGAGTTGAACATATCCATCACATCATCCATATTTGC
>JAUVCL010000212.1 GCA_030595845.1 Campylobacterota bacterium | reverse complement strand
CAGTCCATGTTACGTGTGTCATCACCCTGTACGTACTGTTTCATCTCTGAAAAGTCCATACCACGACCTCGCATACCCGACTGATGCCGCCCACTTAACTTCGTAAGCACTGCCCCGTTAGGTCTGATGTTGAAATTTTTTGGCATATACCCAAACTTGAGCAATTCACTCAAACTTACATAGACACCTTCATCTTCTACTTTCATCTTTTATGCCGGAAGTGCAACCAAACCAAGGATAGTGTCGATGATGTCATCATTACTCACACGTTCAGACTGTGCCTCGTAACTCTGAGTGATACGATGACGGAAGACATCATGCACCACGGCCCTTACATCTTCAGGAGTGGTATGGTCTCTACCTTGTAGCCATGCATATACACGAGAACACTGGTCAAGTCCCAAAGAAGCTCGGGGACTTACACCAATATCGATGTATGAAGCCAGTTTTTCATCATATTTTTCAGGGTAACGTGTAGCAAAAACAAGATCTACTATGTACTGCTCGACCACACCTGTACTCTTCACGTTAGCTATCTCATCACGTGCTTCAAATATCATCTCTTGAACGATCAATACATCATCTTCCTCTTCAACTTTTCCACTTTTTTCGCCACGCACCAAACGTATCACTTCTATCTCAGACGCTTTGTCTGGGTATCCAATGTTCACATGCATTAAAAATCTGTCTTTTTGTGCTTCAGGTAAAGGGTAGGTTCCCTCTTGTTCCACAGGGTTTTGTGTTGCCATCACGATGAAAAGTTTAGGCATCTTATGGGTTTTACCTGCCACAGTAACTTGTCTCTCTTCCATCGCTTCAAGCATGGCTGCCTGTACTTTGGCTGGTGCTCTGTTTATCTCATCTGCTAAAATGATGTTACCAAATATAGGCCCCTCTTCAAAACGAAACTTATACTCTCCACCCTCTTCATACATATTCTCCGAACCTGTCACATCCGAAGGTAAAAGATCTGGTGTAAACTGTATACGTGAAAACTTTGACTCTATCGCATCAGCCATTGCACGTACTGCTCTAGTCTTAGCCAGTCCAGGCAGACCTTCTACAAGCAAATTTCCGTTAGCAAGTAACCCGATGATGAGTCTTTCAACGATATTCTCTTGCCCTATGATAGAAGCATTCATTTTTTTTTGCAGTATTTTTATAGATTCATGAGCTGTCATGTACTTCCTTTATTATTAAGTAGTCAAATTTTTAGTTAAAAAATCATTACGCTTATCTGCGTCTCATACCACTTGACCTACTCATAGACCGTGATGGTCTTGTTGAAGGTCGTCCCATCGATGGTCTAGATGGCATGGTTGCTGGTCTGCCTGGTTTCGCTATAGGATGTTCAGGTCTTGGTCTAGCAGGTCGGTTTGGCGGTCTGTTATGCGGTGGTCTATATCCTGGACGATAGTAACCACCACCTCCATAATACCCGCCACCATAACCATAAGAAGGATATCCATACCCACCATAGAGCCCATATCCTACCGATACAGAAGTAGTAGTCCCTTCACATCCTGTTAAAAATGCTGCAGAAATAGCAATAAAAATAGATTTCTTCCAATGTATAATACTTGTCATTACTTTTCCCCTCCTTTTTCCCAACGCTGGATGATCACTAAAGCACCTGTATTATCGGCAATGAGTGCTACATCTCCATGCACTAATTCTTTATGCGGTGAAACTAACACTTCCCCATCTAAAGCTTTTACCTTAGTCATGGTTTCTTCTAGGTTTGAGACTCTGATCGCAGGAACCCAACGTGCTTTTAGATCTTCTTTTGAAATATCTCTTATACCCGCACGCCATTTCCCTTTACTTATGAGAAGGCGATAATTATTTTTAATTTTCGAAGCGTCATATCCTCCTAAGTTTTTATAAAAGCTATAACTTTTTTGAGGTGTATTTGTCCAAAGTTCATTCCAAAGCCAGTCACCTATTTGAGGTGTCACATCTTTTGGATCACCATTTTTAGCATCTAAAAGAACCAACTGTGCCCCTTGAGGATCACTTATTAAAGCACCTCTACCACGTTCTTCCATCTCTAACGGACCTTTGATCACTTTAGCATTTTTATATTTTAAATAACGCATAGACTTATCAAGATCGGCAACCGACATCGAAGGCAACCAAACGGCTTCAGCTTTACTCTCAACTGCAGGTCGTACATGCATCATACCCCCGATGAGATTTCCCTGATTCAAGATCTGTGTATAGGTTCCACTTGTTTCAAATGTCCATCCGAACACACCCGCATAAAATGTACGTGACGATGCGACATCATCTGTGAGTAGATCATGCCATACAAATTTACCTGTATGTCTTTCCCCCGTCACCGTTGTTGTAATCGAAGGTAAGGTCAACGGGTCATTTTTTGCTGATGGCACGGCTACTTGTGCACAGCCTGATAATAATACTGACACTATAAGTGCCGCTAATTTAAGATTTCTTATTTGCATATATTTCCTTTTACTTTTTCAGTTCAAACGGATAAATCACTTTCCATTCATTTTTCATATCTACGATCGTCCAGTTATGCTTAACCCCATAGTCCAAACCTTTATCAAGCTTACCAATATGAGACTTTCTGTCATAAGCGAACTCTCTCTTTTCATCCGTATGATGGACATAAAGTTGAAGTGTTTTATATTTATTATTTGCTTCCGTATA
>JAUVCL010000204.1 GCA_030595845.1 Campylobacterota bacterium | reverse complement strand
AGTAAGGATCAGAAGAAGAGTAAGCTTCTCCATGACGGGAAGCCGGAACAGCAGCCTCTGAGTTCTAAAGTCTATGAACTGATAAATAAAGGATATATACATGAAAAACAACCTTGGTAGTCTTATCCTTTTTTATTTTTTCAGCTTTTGTCTCTTCAGCCTTATGCTGCATGCTGAAGATTTTACCCATACCTTTCATGTGAACAAAACAGATCCTTATGTCAAAGAAGCTGTTGTTCTTACCCTTGACCTCAATCAGACAAGCCATGATAAAGTACTGCTTTTTGATTTTAAGATCAAAAAGAGTGCTGCCTATCATTTTCAAAGGCTGGATATCAAAGAGACAGACACAGGACATCATGCGCAGGTACATTATGTGTATCTCATCTATCCTCTGAAGTCCGGGAAGATCAATCTCTCCTTTGACCTTCTCAAAAAAGTCACCACAGAGGACAGCGTAGCCTACAGTTTTTCCGGAGACAGAGATAATGTCAAAGGATTAGTCACTGTTGACACAAATGTCATCTTGCCTACCCTACAGTTAAACGTACAGACACTGCCGGGAAACACCCTTTTAGTAGGTGATTTCAAACTGACTCACACTATCAAAAAGCATCAGGCACAAGCACATGAACCTCTTCCTATGCAGGTCAATATTAGCGGTAAAGGGTATCCTCCCCTGCTAAGTACCCTCTTGCCACAAGAAGGAAACTTTACACGTTTTACCGAAGAGCCTGTGATAAAATCCGTCGTAACCACGCAAGGATCCCAAAGTATCGTCACCTACGCTATGGCACTCTCGGCAGCACATAGTTTTACCCTTGATCCCATAGAGATCAAAGCATTTGATCCACATACACAGAAGAGCTACTACCTTACCCTACCCCAGCAACACTTTGACATAACAACATCCAAAGAAAGCGAATTGGTAGATAACATAGACTCACCTGAACTTCTCAAAGAAGACTGGTCATGGATGCAAACACTCTTTGGCTACTTTGTCGTATTTACCGCGGGGTATCTCTCCGCTTTGAGCTGGAAATGGTCAAAGAAGCAGAAAAGAAAAAAGGACAATCCATTCAAAGAAAAGATACAAAACTGTAGCGATGCAAAAGCATTACTTCAATTGCTTATGTCCACAGAAGATAAACGTTTTACCTCCACTACTGAAACACTGGAAGCTTCTTTATATGGAGATGGTAAAATAAATTTTAATAAAGTGAAACAAGACTTGCTGGAGGAAACAATATGAATGAACAAATAAGCCTACTCAAAAAAGAACTAAGTAAAGCTGTTATTGGGCAGGAAGATATGATAGAAGGTTTACTCATAGGGTTGCTTTGTGACGGGCATATACTTGTCGAGGGTGTGCCAGGGCTAGCCAAAACCACAACGATCAATGCACTCTCAAAGGCCATAGGTCTGGATGCAAAGCGTATACAGTTTACCCCCGACCTCTTGCCTTCTGACATCATAGGTGCTCAGATCTATAACCCCCAAAATCACTCGTTCAGCATTAAAAAAGGTCCTCTTTTCACACATCTTCTTTTGGCAGATGAGATCAACAGAGCCCCTGCGAAAGTGCAGTCTGCACTACTTGAAGTGATGCAAGAGAGACAAGTGACCATCGCAGATGAGACCTTTAAACTTGAGCGTCCGTTCCTTGTCATGGCAACACAAAATCCCATAGAACAAGAAGGGGTCTATGCACTCCCTGAAGCACAGTTGGACAGATTTATGATGAAAATCGTCGTACAGCATAACAGCGAAGAAGAAGAGCTGGACATCATGCGTAAAGCCGCAAGTAAAAGTTTTGGAGAGATACAGACTGTACTGAACATAGATGAATTACACAAACTTCAAGATACGATCAACACGGTTCATATCGATGAAGAGCTGGAACGATATATGGTTCAACTTATCGCTGCTACGCGAGACCCCATCAAATTTGGGCTTCATGATATCGCTGAAAGCATCATGTTTGGCGCCAGTCCAAGAGCTTCTATAGACCTCTACAAGGCAGCCAAAGCAAAAGCCTTTTTAAGAGGCAAATCTTTTGTCAGCCCTGCAGACATAGGGTATGTGATCCACAATATACTACGCCACCGCATTGTACTTTCTTACGAGGCAAGAGCCAAAGGCATCAACACAGATCAAATCATCTCTCGTATTGTTGAGACGTTACCCATACCCTGATGCATCAGTCATTCAAAGCCCTGCAACTCAAAGCCAGACATCAGGTTTATACTCTGCTGAGTGGACATAATCTCTCCAAACTCCATGGTGAAGGGTATGATTTTTCAGAATTACGTGAATATCAAATGGGTGACGATATTCGTAAGATAAACTGGACCATCACTGCAAAGCTTGGAAAGCCCTACATCAAAGAGTTACATGCCAACCGTGAGCTCTCTGTCGTTGTATCTTCTTTGATGGACGGAAGCCTCTATTTTGGGTCAGGAAATGCTAAGCAGACCAAGCTCACCGAAGTGGCAACAGTGTTAGGCTATGCCGCACAACAAAACAATGACCTGTTTACAGGTATCTGCTATGAAGAAGAGCGTAGTAGCATAACACCTCCCACAAAACAACTCTACCATATAGAGCAATTTTCCAAAACCCTCTTTGAGGCTTCTTTACTGAGCTCTACCCTCAACTATGCCCCTGCCATTCAAGATCTTTTTAAAAGAATCCATAAACCCTCTTTGATCTTTGTTCTGGGTGATTTCTTAAAAGAGGTAGACCTGTCTATTTTGGCACAGAAACATGAAGTCATCGTTATCATCATTAGAGAAAGAGATGAAGAGTCACCAAAGAAACTAGGAGAAATCACCTTAAATTCTCCGCAGGATGGCAGTAAGATAGACACTTATTTTGGAAAGAGAAGTCGGGAAAAGTATCTAGCCAAATTAAAAGAAAATGATGACAAACTCATGGAACATTTTTCACGTTATGATATTCGTACGGTGAAAATCTATACGGATGATGAAGTCGTAGGGAAACTGCTCTCTTTATTTCGCTAAATGTAACTTCTTCCCCTGCATTAAAAAAGGAAGAAATTATAC
>JAUVCL010000030.1 GCA_030595845.1 Campylobacterota bacterium | reverse complement strand
ACTTCCATAGTCTCGATCAATGATTCTATATCATGTCCATCCACAGGACCTATATACTCTATGCCTAGCTCTTCAAATAAGATCCCTGGCGTGATAAGCTTCAAAGACTCTTCAAAACGCTTTGCCATATAGTGTGCACTTTCAGGTAAATGCTCCAATACCTTTTCAACACCACCTTTAAACCTTTGATAAAAAGAACCTGCCATCGTTTGAGAAAGTAATTTAGAGATAGCGCCTATAGGTTTGGCAATACTCATTTCATTATCATTCAATATGATCACTACAGGGTACTTTCTGTCACCCAGTTCATTGAGTGCTTCATAGACCATACCTGCAGACATACTTCCATCACCGATGAATGCTACAGGTACACGGTCTTCCCCTTTAAGTGCTATGGATTTAGCAGCTCCCACTGCTAGAGAAATAGAAGTAGAACTGTGTCCTGCCACATAATAATCATACTTAGATTCGGATGGCTTTGTATATCCACACATGCCTTTAAATTGACGTAAAGTATGAAATTCATCCCATCTTTCTGTCAACAGTTTATGGGCATAAGCCTGATGACTTACGTCAAAAATGAAAGGATCTTTATCTACATCAAAAACCTTATGCATCGCTACGATAAGGTCTGTTGCCCCCATAGTTGAAGAGAGGTGCCCACCATTTTTACTGACCGTATCAAGTATCTTTTGTCTGATATCTTCTGCTACGGTATTGAGTTCTTCTATAGAATGTGATTTTATATCTATCATCTTTTTCCTGTCAAATATGCATTAAAGAGTTTTTTTGCAAAAACAATGTGTGTGTCATCATACACCAAGCCTAAACTTTCGGCCAATTCTTTAAGTTCTTTTTTTGTCATCTTTTTCTCAGTCACAAGTGATACTTCATTTTGGGTAAAATCGTTTAAAACAAAAGGTTTTACCTCTATTTCATTGACGCTTACTACCTCAATTTTTTTCACGCAATAACCTCTACAAAATGTTTAAAAAACACATCATTTTGTTTTTCTGTCCCTATGGTGACGCGTATAGCATTCATACCATATGAAGCCAGGTTTCGAATAATAACCCCACGTTTCAGTAACGTATCAGCAATGTATGTAGAATCCATATTTTCATCAAACAAATAAGTGATAAAGTTTGTATAACTTTCTATATACTTAAACCCCTGTTCATCTGCAAAGGCTTCATAACGTTTGATCTGTTCTTGATGTAAAGTGATAGACTTAGTAACAAAGTCATCATTTTTACACGCTTCTATCGCTACAGCCAAAGAGAGTGTAGAGATGTTAAAAGGAGGTCTCATTTTATAAAGTTCGCTTATAAGTTCAGCCTGTGCGATACCATAGCCCACACGCATACCTCCCAAACCATGTGCTTTGGAAAATGTACCCAGATAGATCACATTTTCAAACCCAAGCAGATCATTTGGCGTGATCGCATAGGCAGGATCTTTCGCAGCGGCATACTCCATATAGGCTCCGTCAACAACAACAAGCGTCTCTTTATCTACTGCGTTGATGATCTCTAATACATCTTCTTTACTCGTTGCATCACCTGTCGGGTTATTGGGTGTACAAAGATAAATGATCTCCGGTTTATACATACGGTAGGCTTCCATAAATTCATCATATTTATGTTCATAGCTAGCTGTACGGTATATTTTGGCACCCATCTGTTTTGCATATATCTCATACATTGCAAAGGTCACTGCAGACATCAGTACAGAAGCGTTTTCATGTAAAACTGCCCGTGAGATAAACTCCAATACCTGGTCTGATCCTGCACCTATAATAATATTTTCATCTTCTATATCAAATTTGGCGCTTAATGCCTCTTTGAGTTCAAACATACTGTCATCAGGATAAAGATGGGCAATATCCGCATTGGATCTTATCACTTTGGCTATAGCAGGGTTTGTTCCTATAGGGTTTTCATTAGATGCAAGTTTCACAACATCTTTTGCATCTATCCCAAATTCACGTACCACAAGTTCAATAGGTTTACCTGCTTCATACGTCTTGATATTTTCTAAAACTTTATTAAATCGTATCATGCTGTTCCATTTATTGGTGTTGTGAGGACACAACACCCTACATTTTTTTTATACATCATCAGTCTCTTTCACATAAGAGCCCAATACCTTAATCTGATTTTTATGTCTTTGCAAGATCTCTTTTACCTCTGCATCCTCTTGATGTCCCCTAAACTCTATAAAGAAAATTGATTCTCCCCCTACAATATGTGACTTGATCTTTGTCAAATTCACATTTGCTTCTTCAAAGTCATTCAGGAAATCAACCAAAGAGCCTGGCGTGTTAGAGAGCCTGACGAGTAGAGATGTTTTATCATTGCCTGAAACTGCATTTTCAAAATTTGAAATGATAAAAAAACGTGTTCTGTTATTGCTGCTGTCTTCTACATTATTAAAACGTACCGGCAAATTATTTAACTTGGCAGCTACCGCAGGACAAAGTGCTGCTGCTGTCTCATCTTTAAGTGCAAGTTTTGCTGCCTTGGCTGTCGATTCAACAGGGATCAGTTCTACTTCATCCAATCCCAGATCCTCTAAAAACTTATGACACTGTCCAAATGCAATGTCTTTAGAATATATTTTTGTAATATTTTTAATATCATCATTGATCGTAGCAAAGGCCAAATGCACATCTATCATCACTTCTGCAATAATTTTAAGATCATACGCATCTAAACAATTGATCGTATCACTGACAATACCGTTTGAAGAGTTTTCTATAGGTATCACACCAAACTTGGCTGTCCCCTTCGCTACTTCACGAAATATACCCTTTATAGAACGGATAGGCAGATACGAGCTCATTGCACCAAACTTACCCTCTGCTGCCTGATGGGTAAAACTGGCTTCCGGTCCAAGGTAGGCTACACCTTCTGGTAGCTCAAGGTTTCTTGCCACGGCAAACATTTCCAGGAAAAGTGCGTCGATCGCATCGTCTGTCAGTTTCCCTTGATTCTGCTTTTTCAATCGATTTAGAATGGCTTGTTCCCGTTCAGGACGATAGATAGGTGCACCTGTTGTGTTTTTTACCTCACCCACTTTGTGTACAAGTTCCATACGCTCATTATAGAGTTTTAACAATGTATCATCAATGCTGTCTATCTTTACTCTTAGCTCATCTAAAGTCATCTGAAACCTTTTATTACTTTACTTTTGTAAATACTCTAATTCTAATCGTACCTGATCTTCATAGGTTTCTCGTTGACGGATCAGTCTGTCTTTCCCACCCTGCAGTGCTACTTCAGCAGCTTTTGCACGGGTGTTGTAGTTAGATGCCATTGTAAAACCATAGGCACCCGCAGAATGTATGACAATAATATCATTATGAGAAAGCGGAGGCAGAGATACATCTTTACCAAAAAAATCACCACTTTCACATACTGGTCCTACTACATCTGCCGGTGTCTTGTCACCTTCAACCTGTACTGCCTCTATCTTATGGTAGGCATTATAAAGACTTGGTCTTATCAGGTCATTCATTGCACCGTCCACAATAACAAAACGTTTGCCGTCATTGACTTTTTCATAGAGTACTTTTGTGAAGAATGCGCCTGCATTCGCCACCATATAACGTCCAGGTTCACAAAGAAGTGTCACATCAAGCCCTTTGGTCGCTTCAAAAATAGCTTGAGTATAATCCTCAGCAGCTATCGTGACTTCATCATCATATACCACACCGATACCACCACCTACATCAAAGAACTTGATATCAATTTTAATGGCTTTAAGTGAACGTACCAAGTCTGCTACGATACCACAGGCTTCACGTATAGGGGAAAGCTTAGTGAGTTGTGAACCGATGTGGAAATGTATACCAATAGGATTTAAAAATTCTGACTTATTGGCATAAATATACATACGTTTAGCCATATCGATCTCAACACCAAACTTGTTTTCATGCAGTCCTGTTGAAATATAAGGGTGAGTTTGGGGATCAATATTTGGATTAACACGGATTGAGATACGTGCTTCTTTACCAAGCTCACGTGCCACCATCTCAACACGTTTCATCTCTGCTTCACTCTCTAAATTAAGAAGTAAAATATCATGTTCCAAGGCTGAACGTATTTCATCATCACGTTTTCCCACACCTGAAAAAATGATCTTATATTTATCTACACCTGCACTCAGTGCTCTTTGCACTTCTCCTATACTGACACAATCAGCACCCGCACCAAGCTTTGCCAAATGTGCGATCACAGAGAGATTTGAGTTTGCTTTTACTGCATAGTTAATGATAGATTTTTTACCGGCAAAAGCATCTTTAAGTGTCGTGTATCTGTTTTCAATATAATCAAAATCATAAATATACAATGGCGTGCCGTACTTATCTGCCAATGCTTTCGTGTCAATAGTCATCTCTGTTATCCTAAATTAACCCAAATGTTGTCTTGAGTTCTATTTTAGGGTGATTTTATCCAAATGTTGATTAAAAGGCAGTTTTAAACGTTCTGTAGGGGTCTAGCCGATCTTTTTTTCATCTGTAAAGTAGACATACAATGTATATCCCCATAACAAAACAATGGGTAAAAGTGCGCCAAATTCAGGGAGCAATGCACCATTTGCACTCATTCGTCCCAAGCCAAAAAGAACTCCCCAAATGACAAAAGTACCTGCCAAAGCGAATGCAACAACGCCCCCAAGATTCATCATTCTTGCATGAAAAGGCAATTTGAAAAATAAGATCAATACCAGCGCCAAAGCAAAAAGTGGAACCAGTACTTTATCATACATTGCTGCTCTTATCGTATCTGAATTAAGATGTTGACGATCAAGTAACTTCAATGTGTTATAGGCATCTATGATATTCATAGATCTACCAACATAAAGTGATTCTATGATCTTAGGTTTATAACCATCCAGAGTTTCTATGGTATCTTTATGCTCAATCGTATATCTTTGTAATTCATTGTTTTTATAGATATGTGTTTTTAATATGGCATCGTGGGCTATCCATTTCTTTCCATCAAACAGGGCTATAGGTGCTTTAATGGTATAGCGTACCTGATACCCTTCCACTTTAAAAATAGTAATATTCTGGATCTTTTTTTCTATGGGATCGAGTTTATCGATATAGACAAAGGTATCATTATATTTGAAAAAAAGATCATTCACATCATAGGCACTGAGCTCATTTTTCAAAAGGAACTGCGCTTTATCTTTTGCATACGAAAACGATGTTGTGTGAAGCATTATAAAAATGACGTAAGTCAATGCTGACACAGCAAGAAGAGGTAATAAAAGTCTCTTTTTATTGTAACCAAAGGCATGCAGTGCCCCCATAGTATTGTTCTTAACCAATGCAAGTTTTGTCATGATCAAGGCAAAAACAATGGCAAGAGGGTAGAGTAAACCTATAGCCTCTTGCCACATATAAAAAATATACAGTATCTTATAATTTGAAGCAACATCAAGTTTTTGAACATTTTGAAAATAATCTATCGAGGCAAACGCAAAAGAGAGACCAAATAGTATGGCCAATAGATTTTTAAGATAGAGTTTTGACAGATACCTAAAATAAAGTGGAGGAAAAAGAAAACTCATGGGGTTAAACTTTCAATGGACTTCAAAGAGTATTTTGATCGTACTTCATTAAGTGTTTCAGATAATAATGCTTCACATGCGTTGCTTACATGTCCTATCAACACATCTAAATATTTTTCCTCATCCTCATAAAAATCATGTAAAACATAATCTGAAACTTGAGATCTATGTTCTGGCTTTCCTACACCTATTCTTACGCGAATATATTCTTTTGTAAGATGTGCATCTAATGATTTAAGACCATTATGTCCACCATGTCCACCACCTCTTTTAAAACGTAGCGTACCAAAAGGAAGATCAATATCATCATGGATCACGATCACATCTTCAAGTTCGACCTTGAAAAAATGTTTTACAGGTTGTACAGATCGACCCGAAAGGTTCATAAATGTGCTAGGTTTTAAAAAAAGTGAAGAGGCGGAACGATACAGTTTGCCCTGAAAAGAAGTTTTGGAAATATCTCGGGCAGAAAAACGATCAACCAGTTTGTCGATCGTTTTAAAGCCGATATTATGTCGTGTATTTTCGTACTGTGATCCCGGATTACCTAGACCTACGAAAAGTGTCATAATGACTTATTTGGCTTTGATAACACCACAGATAGCAACATCTGCTCTATCCATTATTGTACAATTTGCAGGTGCTTCAATATCTCTTACAAGAATTGATTCATCTCTGTCTAGTGGTTCAACATCAAGATCAAAGTTAGCAGGCATATCTTCGATCGTACCTCTTAGTTTTAATCTTTTTTTAGACAATACTAGTACACCTTTGTTTTTAAGACCCACTGGTGTTCCGTGCATGATAACAGGTACAAGGAAGTTTGTTACTTGCCCTGGTACAGCTACTCTCAAATCTACGTGTAGCACATCACCATTTACTGGGTGAAGTTGATACTCTTGGATAAATACATTGATCTCTTTGTCGCCAACTTTAACAGGGAATGCAAGTGTCTCTTTATTTCTAACTGTTCTTACAAATTCTCCACGTTTAAATGCAGCATTGATATTTTCAACGCCATTTGCATAAATGTTTGCGATTAGATAACCATCTCTTTTAAGCTTCTTTGCATTCACTTTACCGATACTCTCTCTAACGATACCTTCTAACATATCTGTCCTTTATTACATTGTATAATTTTTTACTCGATCCATAACTGCATTTAGTAAAATAGACGCGAATTATACCCAATGTAGTTTAAATTATTCCTATTATGAGGAAAGAAGACAAAGTAGTTTGTATTCTATTCCTCCTCCTCTTTAAAGGCAAACACATCTACTTCTTTTTCTGCAGCATGCTCATCTACAATGGCACCTTTACCAACACCTTGCATTTTGAGTTTCATATCGGCTGGATTTGTAGCATATTCTAAGGCTGTTTTCTCTGTGATCTCACCTCTACGTAAAATATCAAGCAATGCCTGGTCAAACGTCTGTGTACCATAGATCTCTTTCCCCTCAAAAAGTGCATCAGGAATCTCTGCATCTCTGTTCTCCGTAATAAGCTGTTCAATTCTTGACGTTTTTTTGAGGATCTCTATCCCCGCAACCCTTCCGCCTGTTTTAGTGGGGATGAGCCTTTGAGAGATAACACCTTCAAGTACGGAAGCTAAAGACATACGGATTCTGTTTTGTTCTTCATTACCAAACATACCGACAATTCTATCTATCGTCTCTTTGGCATCAAGTGTATGCAGGGTTGAAAAAACAAGGTGACCTGTATTGGCCGCATGCAGAGCAATGTCAATCGTCTCCAAATCCCTCATTTCTCCAACAAGTATGATATCGGGATCTTCTCTTAGTGCTGCTCTAAGTGCATCAGAGAAAGAGTGTGCATCCTGACCGATACCTCTTTGATTGATCAGACAACCTCTGTCTTTATGTACAAATTCTATAGGATCTTCTACGGTAATAATATGCTTTTTCTGTTCTCTGTTGATCTTATCAAGTATGGCTGCAAGGGTTGTAGATTTACCTGAACCCGTTACACCTGTAACTAAAACCAGCCCTCTTTGAATTTCTGCGAATGTCTTGATCACCGGTGGTAAATTAAGTTCGTCAAGGGTCAAGATCTTTACAGGAATAATACGGAAAACCGCAGACAGTCCGTCCATCTGATAAAAAAAGTTCACACGAAACCTGTTTTCTTCCCCCAATACATAAGAAAAGTCAAGGTTTTTGTCTGTCACAAGTTTTTCATACTGATCAGCTGTTGTGATCTCACGTGCCAGTTTATCCATCATCTCTGCACTAAGAGCATCCTGCCCCAGCACCTTCAATACACCATGGATACGTAACCTCACTTGGGAACCACTCTTAAGGTGAAGGTCACTTCCACTATTACTGATCATTGTTCTAAGATAAAGTTTGAGTTTTTCTTCCATATAGAGTAGACTCCTGTGTCTTATTTATTTTAACGTATCAAGCATCTCTTCAAATGCTTTTTCAAAAGCTTCAAGTCCCTCTTTTAAAAGTTGTGCATATACTTCATCCATATCAAATCCATTGTCTGCCAATTTCGTAAAATATCCATTGATATCAGAATCTTCCAAAGGAAATTTTGGCGCAGTAGCTTTGGTCGAAATGTAAGCTTCTATCGTAGCTAACGGTGCGGTATTGACAGAGTGAGGTGCCAAGAGTTCTCTCATATAGTAATCTGCTGCCAAAGTATCACCTTTCACACCTGTACTTGCAAAAAGTGTCCGTACACTTGGCATATGATTGGCTTCGATAAGGTTATAGATCTTTGCAGCATTGTAAAAACCTGTTTTTGAAACAGACATCCCTTCTTTCTCTAGATCCCTATCCAGTAATCTGTCAAAACGACTGACAAATACAGAGATAACAGCTTCCGCTCTTCCGCCCCCTGATGCTTCAAATCCGTCCATCCCTTTTTTCATAGCTTTCAGACATTTTTGTGCCTGTTTAGGTGAAAAAACCAGTGTCGCATTGACAGAGATACCATTACATAAGAGTTCCGTCATTGCATCATAGCCTGCTTCTGTTGCAGGTACTTTGATCATCACATTAGGTTCACCTATAGCTGCAAAAAGTCTTTTCCCTTCATCGATGGTGCCCTGAGTATCATTAGAGAGAAAAGGATCTACTTCTATGGAAATATATCCATCATTCCCTTCATCATAAGACTCTCTTAATGCTTGTGCAGCCGTACGAATATCATCAATCGCAACTGCTTCATACTTCTCTTTGGCACTTTTCCCCGCAAGTGAAGCTAACTGCTCTTTGTATGCAGGTGATGTTGTAATAGCAGCAGCAAAGATCGAAGGGTTACTTGTTGCACCGTTAATAGTTCCGTTTTCTATCAGTTTTGAAAACTCATTTTTTAGATAATCTCTTTCAACGAAGTCTAACCACAAAGAGAAGTTTATGTCTCTATTTACCATCTTTTATTCCTTATATTCCCATTTGAATTCAGTCCACTTACCAATATCACTTGATTTTTCTGTTGCCATTTCCAAGGTATCAAGAAAGATCTCTCTCTCAACCACCTCAGCACCCAAACCTATCATGTGATCTGTTTTCATTTGACAGTCTATAAAATCATAGCCTCTACTGCCTAAAACATCACTTAGTGCTTTAAAAGCTACTTTAGATGCATCAGGTGCTAAAGAGAACATAGACTCTCCAAAAAAAGCTTTTCCCAAGGCTACGCCATACAAACCACCCACAAGTTTTCTCTCTTGATAAACTTCCACACTGTGCGCAAACCCTTCCTGATGCAGTCTTGTATAGGCTTCTACCATTTCAGGTACGATCCATGTAGCCTCTTGTCCTTCTCTTGTGACAGTCGCACAATGATGGATCACTTCAGAAAAATGTTTATCAAAAGTAACGGAAAATTTTCCAGAACGTAACACCCTTCTAAAAGATTTACGGAGATTAAATTTATCAGGAAACAGTACAAGTCGTGGATTTGGAGACCACCAGAGAATAGGATCCCCCTCAGTAAACCAGGGGAATATACCTTTTTTATAAGCAAGCAGAAGCCTTTGGGAAGAGAGGTCCCCTCCATGAGCGAGCAAACCTGCCTCTTCGGCATAGTAGGGGTTAGGAAAAGCCAAAAAGTATTGACTTAATTGTGGGACATAAAACTCATCTTCCATACTCACTCTATTTTGCAATGAACTCAAATATTAAGTTTTCATTTTTATAACCCACTTTTACCAAACCGCCTTTTATAAGTTTTCCGAAAAGTATTTCATCTGCGAGTCCTTCTTTCACTTTTTCATCGATCACACGTGCGATGTGTCTGGCACCATAACGCTTATCATAGCCTTCATCTGCCAAGTACTCTTTTGCTTTTTTACTTAGCTGTATTGTCACAGCTTTAGGTTTAAGCAGTACATTTAATTTATCTACTTCTCTGTCTACGATGGTTACCAGTTCCTTCAGACCAAGCGAATTAAACTCAATCGTTCCACTTAAACGGTTTCTAAATTCAGGAGAAAAGAACGCTGCGAGTGCTTTATCGGTCTTCATTGAGGTGTCTTTATTGAATCCCATCACATTGGCTTCTTTTGTACCTATGTTAGACGTCATGATCAAAATAACATTTTTAAAATCAGAGATAACACCATTATTGTCTGTCAACTTGGCACCATCCATCACCTGAAGTAAAATATTCATAATATCCGGATGTGCTTTTTCTACCTCATCAAGCAGTAACACGGTATGCGGATGTTTTTTGATCATCTCTGTAAGCAGTCCGCCTTGTTCATAGCCGACATATCCTGGAGGCGCTCCTACTAAACGGGAGATTGCATGTGGTTCCATATATTCACTCATATCGAGTCTCTCAAAGTGTACATGCAAGGTTTTAGCAAGTTGTGTAGCCAAGGCTGTTTTACCCACACCCGTTGGACCCACAAACAGAAAACTTCCTATAGGTCTATCATCTGCATTAAGTCCTGCATAAGAACGTTTGATAGCCGTGGCTAATGCACCTATGGCTACCTCTTGTCCAATGATATGAGCAGAGAGGTCTTTTTCAAGTTTTTTGAGCTTTTTAGTATCATCCGTGCCTATTACTGTAGCAGGGAGCTTCAAACTCTTAGCAACACTCTCTTCAATATCTCTAGATCTAACTGTCACACCCTCTTTCCCTCGAAGCATACAATGTGCACCTACTTCATCGATGATATCCATCGCTTTGTCAGGTAAAAATCTATCATGAAGATACTTCACCGAAAGGTCAATCGCTGATTGCAATGCCCCATCGGTAAACTTGATCTTGTGATAATCCTCATACTTGTGCTGAATGCCCTTTAAGATCGTAAAGGTATCTTCCACACTTGGTTCATCAACATCAATCTTCGCAAATCTACGACTTAATGCTTTGTCTTTATCAAAGAAGTTTCTATACTCTGCATAGGTTGTTGCACCAATACACTTCAGGTCACCACGCGCAAGTGCCGGCTTAAGTAAGTTGGAAGCATCCATAGACCCTCCAGAGGTTGCACCCGCTCCTACCATCGTATGAATCTCATCTATGAACATGATGGCATCTTTTTGCTCTGTAAGCTCTTTGATGATGCCTTTAAGACGTTTTTCAAAGTCACCTCTATACTTCGTTCCGGCTACTAATGCACCCATATCCAGAGCAAATACTTTTGATTTTTTAAGTATATCAGGTACATCACCTTCAGAGATCTTCAGTGCCAAACCTTCGGCAATGGCTGTTTTACCCACACCCGGTTCACCCACAAGTAGAGGATTATTCTTCTTACGGCGACAGAGTGTCTGCATGACGCGTTCTATCTCATCTATACGTCCGACAACCGGATCTATCTTTCCTGTTTTAGCAAGGGCAACAAGCTCCATGGTAAACTTGTCTAAAAGTGTCTCTTCTTCTTTTTCCCCTTCTACAGCAGGCCTACCCTTGTCATAACGATGAGAGATCACTTCTAGTACATCCACACGTGCTATGCCCTCTTTTTTCATCAGATACACCGCATATGAATGTTCCTGCATAAATATCGCAGCTATCATATCACCAATGTTTGCTTCCGTTCTTCCTGCAGAGTGAATATGTGTCATCATATCATTGATAGCTCTGGAAAGTGCTACCGTTTCAAAAGGCTCCACCGCCTCTTTCAAAGAAGGGATCGTTTTAGTGATATGATCAATGATACCAGACTTCAATACATCAAGGTCAGCATCAAGTATGGAAAAGATCTCTTGTCCTGCTTCAGAACTTACCATAGACAAAAATACATGTTCTACTGTCAAGTACTCATGTCTGTTCTCTTTAGCATACCCTACAGCTTGTTTAAATACGTCATTCAGTGCTATACTTATCATTTATGCTCCTTATTAACTATTTTCTTCAATTGTAGCAAGTAACGGGAATTCATTTTGCTTGGCCCGTTGTTTCACTTGCTGTGATTTTGTTTGTGCTATCTCAAAACTATATACACCACAAATAGCTTTTTCATAGTCATGTATCTGCAACATGATCTTCTCTGCCTGTGCATAATTCATATGAAAAACACTTGTCAATATCTCTATAACAAAATCCATACTTGTATAGTCATCATTATGTAACAATACTTTATACATCTTGGGTTCTTCCAACTCTAAGGCAAATTCTAATTCTTCTTCAAACTTTGGCATTTTGTGATACAATCCTAATCATATTATTGGTTTTACTATTATACAGAAATATTGGAGATTTTCAAGTGCAATCACTCTTTATCACCGCAACGGGTACCAACGTAGGTAAAACCTACACCACCGTAAAACTCATAGAAGCACTGGCTTCAAAAGGTTTGGCAGTGGGTGTCTACAAACCCATTGAAACAGGAGTAACACACACTGCACTTGATGCTACTATACTACTTGAAACTTGTAAAAAGGTTAATGAGAAATTCAAAGACCTGAAACCTCAAGATATTACAGCCTATACTTTCCCTCTTCCTGCAGCCCCTTATTGTGCAGATGTTGACCATACGATTGATATCCAAAAGATCATAAATAAACACGAGGAACTCTCAAAACTATGCGACATTCTTTTGGTAGAAGGTGCAGGTGGTCTCATGGTACCTATCACCAAAGAATACATGATGATCAACCTCATCAAAGAATTGGATGCCAAAACACTTTTGGTCACTCCAAGCCGTTTGGGTTGCATCAACGACACTGTGCTTTCCATACTGGCTTTAAAAACCTTTGATATTGACTTTGACTGGTGTGTGAACCTGCATGAAGATAAAAAAGATTTTAAGGCAGTGACACAGCCGTATTATGATGAAGTTTTTCCTGAGTGGTGGAGTGTTGAAAGCGGATTGCATAGATTTATATCACAATCATTCCTAAATCATTAAACTCTCTGTAGGGGTCACCCCCCGTGTTGACCCGTGGATGCTGAATTAAATTTTGAAACCACGGGCAGACACAGGGGTACTGCCCCTACATTTATGGATTCAATACACTTTTTTTACCATCCATTAGCTATAATCACATAATTATTCCATCAAGGATATCTATGCAACACCTCGTAGACACCAACGACTTTTCAGACAAACAAATAGCTGACCTTCTCCGTGATGCTAAAACATTTAAAACACAACGCCCCATTCAGCTACTCCGTGACAAGCTTCTCATCACTCTTTTTTTTGAAGCTTCTACCCGTACCCGTTCTTCTTTTGAGGTAGCAGCAAAAAGACTGGGAGCAGCGGTTGTACACCTTGATCCCAGTAGAAGTTCCACCAAAAAAGGTGAATCTCTTGAAGATACCTTTGCAAACCTTTGTGCCATGGATCCTGACGGGGTTATCATCCGCCACGCTGAAAATGAGGCTCCAGGAATGCTAGCTGATATGCAAATGACTTCCGTCATCAATGCAGGTGCGGGAAACTATGCGCATCCTACGCAAGCGTTACTTGACCTCTTCACGCTGGTAGAGCATTTTGATGGTGACATCCAGGGAAAAACCATTGCCATCGTTGGTGACATAGTCAGTTCCAGAGTTGCCACTTCGGGTATACGCCTGCTTACACGTATGGGATTGAATGTGCTACTGGTTGCTCCTAAACCGTTTATGCCCGAAAGCGACCTCCCCCAATATGACAAGCTTGACGATGTACTTGACAAAGTAGATGTGATCATGAGTCTTAGAGCGCAACTTGAACGGCATGAAACAGAACTTTTTGAAGATTATGATGATTATGCAAAACAATACTGTATCACCAAAGAGCGCATAAAAAATAGAAATATTTTAGTCTTGCATCCAGGGCCGGTCATGCGAAACATAGATATCTCTGATGAAATGCTTGATGACCCTCGCTGTAAAGTACTTACTCAGGTAAAAAATGGGGTGTATATGCGTATGGCTATTTTAAAGTTGTTACTTTTGGATAGTTAATTTGAATAGTGTTTTATACTGTAGGGGACGAGCCCCGTCTCGTCCCGTGGGTGGACACAGGGGTCCACCCCTACAAGAAAATGGCTCTGCACAGGGGTCCACCCCTACAAAAAACTGGAATTTTTAATGTGGCTTAGCAAAGAAAATGGTTTTGCAGAGATCAATAAACTTTCCAAATCACGTACACCTTTTCTTTTCATCACCTCTTTTGATGATGAAAAAATCTTTGCACAAGCTCTTGACGATTTAGATGATAACATCTTCTACAAATTAGAAGATTGGCGTAACTATCCTGTTGAACAACGAACTCAAGATTTTACTTTTTCTACATTTCCTATCAATTTCTCTACTTATAAAAAAGCGATGGATGAAGTACTCGAAGAGATACGTTCAGGTAATACCTACTTACTCAACCTCACATTTAGAACACCGATTGAGAGTTCTCTCTCACTCAAAGAGATCTTTAGCTATGCCAGAGCTAAATTCAAACTCTATTTTAAAGATGAGTTTGTCTGTTTCTCTCCTGAACGTTTTATAGAGATAGAAGATAATACTATTTCAACCTATCCCATGAAGGGAACCATAGATGCCAGCTTACCTCATGCCAAAGAGACTATCTTAAAGGATGAAAAAGAGAAAGCGGAACATGTGATGATCGTTGACCTCATGCGTAATGATCTTGGTATTGTTGCCAATAACATTCAAGTAGAAAAATTTCGTTATGTAGAAAAGATAAAAGCTGGAGAAAAAGAACTTTTACAAGTGAGTTCCAAGATTACAGGTAAACTATCTGAAGACTGGGGAAAGTGCTTAGGAACCATTCTTAGTCAACTTCTTCCTGCAGGTTCCATCTCTGGAACGCCTAAAAAAAGTACCGTCAATATTATCAAAAATGTGGAAGATTTTGATAGAGGGTTTTATACAGGTGTATTTGGCATTTTTGACGGTAAATCTCTACGCTCTTCTGTGATGATACGTTTCATAGAACAAGAAGGTGATACACTCTATTATAAAAGTGGTGGTGGTATTACCATTGACAGTGACGTACATAGCGAGTATGAAGAACTCTTAGACAAGATTTACCTACCCTTTTAAACTTTTATTTTTAAGAAACTTTTTGTACACTATTTATACTATTTTATAAAGGTATCTTATGTCAAAACTTCTATCAAGTATTCTATTTTCTCTTTTTTTACTCTTTCAAACATCCTCTTTAGCCGATGCATACAATGAAGACGCACAAGGAAATGTTGTAGAAGAACAGAGTGAAGAAAGCAGTGCAGCAGAGGAATCTGAAGAAGCTACATCTGCTCCTGAGGC
>JAUVCL010000109.1 GCA_030595845.1 Campylobacterota bacterium | reverse complement strand
TATGCAGCTTTGGACCAAAATACTTTAGATGTGATACGTATTGCTTATAAGGATTATCCTTTACCCAATAAAAAAACTAGAATTGTTTTTTATGTCACTTATCGTTTATATTAGGCTAAAATAAAACAAAAAGGTTTCTTTTTATGAATTTCTTACAAAGTTACTGGATTAAAATACCATGGTGGTGTGTACGTAAAGCTACACGTATACTCTTTATTGCATCTTCAGGTGCCTTGCTCATAGGTATAATCGGTTTTATACTCTACATGAATTCCCTACCTTCTCTTAATATATGGCATACGACCATACTTCAAAATGAATTTTACACCAAGTCTGATGTCAAAGACTTTGACGCGTATGTTGCCTTGGAGGAAGAACTGTTCGATGAGTTGGATAAAGAAATCTATGACAAAGTCCCAGAGAAAGAAAGAAATCGTATCAACCGTTATAGCAGGAACAGTGTTTCTGACCCGAAACGTTGGAAAAAGTCCTGGAATAAAAGTTTTGAGCTCCCAGTAAAAAACCCAAAAATGGGTGTACTTCTTTTGCACGGTATGTCGGACTCACCTTACAGTCTACATGCACAGGCAGAGTACCTACAGAAACAAGGTATATGGGTGGTCGGACTACGTATGCCAGGTCACGGTACCACTCCTTCAGGTCTCATAGAGCTTAAATGGCAAGATATGGCAGCAGTAGTAAAGATAGGGATGAAACGTTTAGATCAAAAAGTTGGAAATAAACCTATCCATATTATGGGCTACTCCACAGGTGCAGCACTGGCACTAAACTATACATTATCAGCACTTGAAGATGACACTTTAACTTTGCCTTCGAGTCTCATTTTTTATTCTCCTGCTATTGGAGTAAGCCCTGCTGCACCACTTGCTATTTGGCAAAGTCGTTTAGGCCATCTTTTAGGCTTTTCCAAACTGGAATGGAACACCATCACTCCAGAGTATGATCCTTTTAAATATGATTCTTTTGCAGTCAATGCTGGGGATCAGGTCTATCGTATTTGCAATGAAGTTCAAGAACAATTTGATGCTTATGAAAAAAATAACAATAATAACAAACTATTCCCACCCGTTCTAAGTTTTTCATCTATTGTAGACAGTACCGTCCGTGTACCTGACCTGGTTAATAAGCTTTACAAACGTCTACCTGAAGGAGATCATACGCTTATACTTTTTGACATCAATCACAAGTTTTCCAACAACCATCTTGTAAAACAGGGAACACAAACCGCACTGAAGAATCTACGTAAAAACTCTCTAGGAGAGAACTACACTTTTGAACTTATTACAGATCTTAATGCTACCCATAACACTCTTATGAAAATCACTGATGGGAAAACCCGAACCAATTTATCATACCAATGGCCAAGAGGACTCTACTCACTCTCACACTTAGCTATGACTATAAGCCAAAATGATCCAACCTATGGAGATAAAAATGCACCCAAAGGCCCAGGTATACAACTGGGACATCTAGCCATCTACGGAGAAACAGGTGTACTACAAACCTCGGCATCTTCACTACTCAGACAACGATGGAATCCTTTCCATGAATATACTAAAGAAAGGGTATTAGAATTTTTGAAATTATGATGTTTATTCTATCAGATAACTTAGCCTGTTTAAATTTCTTCCCTAATACTTATTCCTTCTCCTGTACAGCCGTTACCTAGGCTATACTTTACTTTCAAAAAGCTTTTCATCCAAGAGATCAAGTACAGATGAGAAAGATTCATTTTTGATATATTGCATCACTGCAGAATAAAAGATCAGATTGAACATCTTACTACGATGTTTGAACTTATAGTTCTCCATACTCTTGTGCATGGTGAAAACAATTTGTTCTACTTCTTCTTCATTCATATCATGCATAAAGATCAAAAAGTTATCTTCATTATAACGAACGATCTCATGAGTAATATGTTGTTCCTTCATATAATAGCTCATATAGTCACAAACGAGTTTTAACAGTTTGTTACCCACATTTACATCATACTCTTTTAGTATTGATGCATACTCAGAAATTTTAATACTTACCAAAAATCCAAAATCATTAAACGTTTCGTAATTGTTCAACTTATGTTTCACTATCCATAATCTGTTTTTACTCTGTGTGATATCATCTGAAAAAAGTTGTTCACGTAACAATAGTATGTCAGACTTTGTTTTATCTAACTCTATAGCAGTTACTAATTTATCATTTTCATTATGCATTTTCAACTCCTTTCACATTAAATGTTTTCTTAACCGTATCCCAGTGTTGAGGCTGATGTAAATGGAAGCCTTGCAAATAATCAACGCCAACGTTTTTTGCCTCTTCCATAATACTCTCATCACTGATATATTCAGCGATTGTCTTGATCCCAAGATCATGACAGATGTTGACCATATTTTGAATGATAACCCTGTATTTATTATCATGTATTTTTGAAACGAGAGAACCGTCTAGTTTTACATAATCAATATCAAGGTTCACAATGGTATCAAAATTAGAAAATCCGCTGCCAAAATCATCAATAGCAATGCATACACCACGTTTTTTGAGAGAAAAAATAAACTCATTGACCATTTCAAGATCACGGATCTGCTCACTCTCTACTATCTCAATCGTCAAACGACTGGCATCATCCATTTGTTTAACTTTAGCCATCAACGTATCACAGAGTTCAGGATTGTTGATGTCAAGATAAGAGAGATTCAAGGTCACAGCGACATTATGGCTGTTAATGACATCAAATACTTTATCTATCATCTGAGACATCAACTGTGTATAGAGACGATACTCTTTTGATTTGTCCATAAATACAGCAGGAGATAATACACGCCCTTCACTGTCAAGAAGTCTCATAAGACTTTCATACTTATAAGGAACCGTACAGTCTGCAGTAGCAAATATCCCTTGAAAATAAGGAGTAACAGTCCCCTCTTTGATATTAGAGATCAATGTCTCATACACATTATTGGTAAGATGTTCATTCTTCATCGAATTACTGTCATGAAAAATATAAGAGCTTTGGTAGCTTTTGGCTTCCTTCAATGCTTTTTCTGCATAGATCAAACTTGTAGAACCTTCTGCTTTAGTCGCACCTATTGTCGCATTGATATGAATGTGACTGTCATCAGAAATAATGAATTTATGGTTTGAAATATTTGTTAAAAGCGTTTTAACGATGAGATCCATCAAGCGATGATTAAAATCATTTTTAATGAACAAACAGAGTTTATCTGCATGTACATGGAAAAGATCATAGGAAAAAGTTTTAACACCGTGTTTAGAAAATACACCGCTACTGTCCATTTCTTTTAGTGTATCATGGATCGTAGACTGCATTTGCTCAACCATACGTACACCCGTTTCATAGCCATAAAGGATATTGATATCATCAAATGCAACAATATCAATGAGTGATACTATAGAGACACCCTTATGTGCAGAAATGATCTTCTGGTGATCTTGCATTCTATTTACAGATACATCAACAAGTGGTTTTGTTGTAGCAGTTACTTTTGTCAATACGCTTTGTATAGGCATTCTAAGTGTAGAGCTCATAATTTTTCCTTGTTTTTCTAAGTCAATTTCCTGTTTAATTTCTCCAAGTTTGAGTAAAGCATCGTCTCTGTTGTCAGCATCTACTCTTCTTTTGATCGGTCTGCCCTCTATATCTCTATAGGTAACGTAGTAACCTGTAACCTGTCCATCAGATTTACGATACAGTTCACTCACACCTTTATACTGCTTATCGCTAATTGCTCTAATTGGCATTTGTGACCTCCGAATTCTATTAAACTTTTCTACTTAAAGATATTTCCAAAATGGAAAATCTAACTCTTATACATCTATTATACATAAAGTTACTACACATGTCAAGTCTATTGTAGTAATAAATAAAAATAAAGTTACTACAACTATTTTTTTATTTAAATTTCTACAATTTCACCTGATGCAACTGCTGATATAGTACCAGATTCAGCAGCATATTTCTCTTCATAGTGATACGCTTTCAATTTGAAATCTTCACCTGGAATTACTACAATTTCAAATACTCCATCTTCATCTGTAGAAAGATCATGGCTGATCCAGTTGTTCCCTACAGCTTGAAGTCTCACATCGCAGATAGGTGATCCATCTTCATTAAGAATTCGCCCACGATAAATACCAGGCTCATCTTCAAGTACTCTGTTCAAACTCCATGTTCCAAGATGAGATATCTCACCTGTATAGCTACCATCACTCTGTAGCTGGGCATAACCTTTTTCAAACCAAAGTCCCTGATCATAGTCATAATACCATAGAGGAAGTGTGTCTAGCTTTTCCAAAGAAGAAACCGCATCAAATCGTAATGTTGCTGTTTCATTCTCCGCAAGTTGAAGTTTATTACCATCACTGTCTTTAAGTAATATACTAATCAGGCCGTAAGAGTCAAAATGTACCATTACCCCATTACTGTTTATACCTTTAAAGTCACCGGGAAAAGCAGCTTTTCCTTCATCAGAAGTAATGTCAAAATATATTAATTCTGCTGTATTTGTTCCCGTATAAGATTTACTATTTATGCTATTGTAAGATACAGAAGCATCGATCATGACATGGGTACCAGTAACTTCATCATTACTATTATAATCCCATTGATAATTCTTTTCATGCATAGTATATTCTAGATAATTAGAAGAGACTATATCGTCTTCTGAAAAAGTTTTGAGCTGAATCTTTTTACTTCCAAGAAGATATCCTTCTTTTTCAAAATTGATAACTGCTTCTTCCGTTTCTGTTAGACTATCAAGTGTATAGGACCCATCAATATCAGTTATAGCTGTCTGCGATCCAATACGTACTTCGACATTTGCCAAACCTTTTCCTGTAAGACTATCGGTTATATGCCCTTGCTGTACTGCTTTTGAAGCCACTGTTTCTACAACTTGTATTGATGAATTTCCAACTGCTTGTGTTGATGAATCTCCACCTCCCCCACCACAACCAGTTAATAAAGTTACTAGCATGACAAATAAGACGATCTCTGTTTTCTTGTATAAGTACATTTGTATTACCTCTTTCTATTTAATGAAAATATAAACTGATAAATGCATTATAGACAAAAGTTACTACAAATGTCAAGTGTTTTGTAGTAATTTATAAATATTGTTACTACAAATTATTCTTCATGGGGCGATAAAGCCTACTATAGCGGCAATACATGAGTTTCTACAAATACCATTAATTAGCCTGACCTACTCCAAATATACTAGTTAAAGACGCTTATTTTAAGATTTGCTCACTTATTTACAGTGTTACTACATGTATATTTATTTTGTAGTAACTTATAGATATCTATATTATTCCCTTTATACTATATACGTTTTGCTCATTTGAGTTAATTTTACATTCAGCCCTTTTGAGTAAAATTTTCTATGAAAAAAATATGGGCATATCTAATAAGAAAGGATCGTATGAAAAATAAATATGTTTTTGTACCCTTACTTATGTTTTCACTTCTTTTCCTGGGATGTGACAAAGAACCTCCTACACCGGAAATATCTAAATCTACTAAGGCTTCTAAACCTAAAATACAGAAAGAACATGTTTTAAGAGTCACAGCAAGTGCCTATACTTCTTGTATACGAGAAACCGATAGTACACCCTATCTTGCTGCGTGGAATAACAGACTCAAGCCTGGTGTCAAGTCTATAGCGGTTTCTAGAGATCTATTAAAGATGGGATTAGGAAATGGTTCTTATGTGACTATAGATGGATTAAAGGGTAAATATAAAGTACTTGATAAAATGAATAAACGATGGAAAAAGAAAATAGATATTTATATGGGATGTAATAGTAAAAAAGCAAGAAGGTGGGGAAAAAGAAAAGTGACTATTCGTTGGGTAAAGAGCTAAATAAGGGAAAGTCCTACTAAGGCATCTCGCTACCCCATATTAAGCTAATAAGTAAGCAAACTCCCTTACCCCTTCACTCCAGGCACTTAAGCCTTCTAAATCGATACTATTTTACTACATATCTTTTACAAATATAATCGAAAACTTTTAATGTATATACAATTATTATATTATTTGATACAATATAATATAATCAAATACATAGGAGATAAGATGAGAGATGATCATTTTGAAAGACTTGAGAAAATCGTATACAACAATGACTTAAAAGCATTTAAGAAAGAATTTAAAAATGGGATGGATCTTAACCTTCAAAACAAATACGGATGGACGCCACTTCATATTGCCATTAGACGTGACAGAAGAGATATGGTTACTTATCTCTTGAAACAAGGCGCTGACATAGATAGAGTTGATGGGGTAGGATGGACGCCGCTAATGGAAGCAGTCATGGATGATATGCCAGAGCTTTGTACCTTCTTAGTAGAGAAAGGGGCTGATGTCAGTATTGCTAAC
>JAUVCL010000203.1 GCA_030595845.1 Campylobacterota bacterium | reverse complement strand
GAACATAAAGATGATCTCTACATCAAACAAAATAAACAAAAGTGCTATCAAATAGAACTGTACCGAAATAGTATTTGGCTGTTTAGTGACTTCTGGTCCACACTCATAAATAGAAAGTTTAAGTCTTTCTGTATCAAGTCTTGCAAATTTTCTAGAAACGAAACGTGCAGCCCATAACGTTGCGGGGAACGCTATCGCTGTCAACGCGAATAAAACAAATACACCAAAATATGGATGTTCTGTAATTACATGAGTCATATTAATTCCTTAATTTTAATCATTCTATTCACTGCCATACTATGTAGTGCAGAGAATCCTCAGAATATTACTCCGATACTATCTCAAAGGTGTTTAAACTCTTTTTGGAATCCAAGGCTTTAGCGCATTTGATTTGATGATGTAACTATGTGAAACAAAGGAAAAAGGGCTACAATGTCAAAAATATTGAGGATTTTGCTTTGAAAAAATATACAAACATACTTTATTGGATAGCTATGGGAGGTATGCTCTTTTGGTTCGCTTACACCAAAGGATGGGTACTTGCCAACTTCGAATCTATCGATGCCAAGCAAGCCATACATTTACTTGCGAATGATAATAATGTAACACTACTTGATGTAAGAACCATCGCAGAATACAAAGAAGGACACCTTAGAGATGCCACGCTGATTCCTGTTCATGCATTGGCTGATAATCTGGGCATGCTAAAACAAGATAAAAACAAAAAGATCATCGTCTACTGCGCTACAGGAAACCGTTCTGTAACCGCCTCTCGTATCTTGGAGAAAAATGGTTTTACGCCATTGAATGTAAAGGGTGGAATCTTTAAGTTACAGGCTGCTGGAAGCAGCCTAGTTAAATAAAATACTAATTCCACTGAACCTTAGGTTCTATATGTTTCTCAGCACAATCTGACAAATATGAATTAATGAGGTTTTGATACGGTATACCTACTTTTTTTGCAAGTGTTTTAAAGTACTCAATCGTATCTACTTCTATATTAATAGAGATTTGTTTTTTTACTTTCTCTGTATATGGGTTTTGTATTGAATTACTAAAATCATACTCTTTTCTCATAGTAAAAACTCCTTATATTGCTTTTGCTCTGTTTTGGTGGACTTTCTAGCACTAATAATACGTATATTTAACTCATCATCTCTGTGACAATGTACAACAGTCAGTATCTTGGCAGTTAGACTAAGTCCAAGTAAAATAAATCTTTCGTCCTCTTCACTATGCTCAGGATCTAAGATCAAACGCGCATTTTCATCTTCAAAAACAGTTTTTGCTTCTTCAAATGAAATTTGATGTTTTATCAAATTTGTTCGGTATTTATTTTCATCCCATAAAAACCTTATCTTACTTATCATTATATTATAATGATTTTATATTTTTTTGTCAATACCATAACCATACTCTCCTTTTTATCCTATTGAAAAAAGTATGACATATCTTTTTTTATGAGAGTAAAAGTATGTCAAATTGTCATACTTTTGATTGATATTGAGAGTATTTTGCAAGTGGATTTTAACTACTACGAGTATATTTACTATCTTTAATAATAGGGTAGTAAGGTTTGCGGCATTTCAGCCGCAAAGGGATATAAGAAGCTTATTTCTTTTCAGCCCCTGTCACGCTGATAGCAATTGCTTCTGTGATCAATGCATCAATCTGATCTCCTACTTTTACAACTTTAAAATGCGCTGGATTTTTTACATCCATAGTCAATGTTTTATTTTTCCCTTGAATCGTGATTGTAAAATTATATATTTTACTTAACTTTCGCACCTAAATCCAAACATTTTTTGAGTGACATCCTGCAGTACAGCGATGATACTCACTAAATCCTCATTTCTCTTTACAATATCTTCAATTTTAGCTATCTCATCCAGTATAGATGATAAACGTTTGCATGGCAATAGCCAATGTGTGTAACTCACACTCTAAATCTTCCCATCCTAAAGTATCGCTATAGATACCCTTTATTTCAAGAATATTCATTGCTGCAGTATTGGGATTACCTGTATCGTAGGTTTTTCCTATTTTAAGATTGATACCTCTGTTGGTGATACTAATACCTCCTTGTGTAAAGACAGCAAGGGGGTCAGACATATCTTGAAGTTCCTCATCTTGGGTACTATTATTTTCTGCCATAGCAGATGCAAAATGGTACATGGACATTTCCTGAACCATATTCGATGAAATAATAAAAGGTATTTTCTAAAATATACTAAGACGCTCAAATACCCAAAATGCAGAAAGACTACCTATGCTATATACAAGAAGTGTTTGTGCTTTTTGAAGTAAGTTTGGGTAGGGTATTTGCTGTAATACCCATCCCACGAATACAACCATGACGACAAACATTAATTGTCCTAATTCCACCCCTATATTAAAGAAAAGTAGTGCTAGAGTTATTGCTTGTTGTGGTAGACATATCTCTGCCAATGCTCCTGCAAAACCAAAACCATGAAGAAGACCAAATATAAAAGCTATAAGCCAAGGGTAACGCGAAGTCAACCCTACTTTTCCTTGCTTTTCACGTACAATTTCCATCGCTAAAAACAGGATACTTAAGGCGATTATAGCCTCTACAGGTTTTTGAGGCATACTCATTAACCCTAATGTTGCACCTACCATAGTGATACTATGAGCCAATGTAAATGCCGTAATCGTCCATAGTAATCGACGCATACTTTTAACTATGAGAAGTAAGGCAAAAACAAACAAAAGGTGATCAAACCCTAAAAGGATGTGCGTAACACCTAACCAAGTATAGGTTTTCACTACTTGAAGTGATGATGCCACTTTGGGTACTGTGTAACTGTTGTTTGTTGATGTGAGTAGGACAGAGTGTGAAGTGCCATTGAGAAATTCTAAACGCAATAGTAAATCAGTACTAGTGTTTTGTAAACCTTCTATCTTAATAGTTTTATCTACAATACCACTCTCACATTTTACACTCCATCTCTCTATATATGCTCCAGCAAGAAAAACTGAATTTTTTTCTAAAACACTTTTACAGTTTTTTGGAAGCACTGCATCAAGACTTAACTTATTGTCTCCTTTAGCAGGAACTTTTAAAATGATAGAGAAGCTGTTAGGAGCCTGTTCTTTGAGTTCTAAATAACTAGGTCTTACTTCATCCCCATGGAGTGAAGTTAAAAGTAAAAAAACAGA
>JAUVCL010000220.1 GCA_030595845.1 Campylobacterota bacterium | reverse complement strand
CAACATCATCTTTGCCACAAAAAGGATTTGATCATCTAAAAACTCTGGTTTGTCAAAGAGTGCTTCGGAATCATCCGCCAGACAATACCCAAAAACCTCTCCCTCTTTCACCTCTATAAAGTCTACACGCCCTTCTCTTTTAGCACAGTCATCAAGACTTTGACAGTACGGTATAGCCTTTTCTCCAAACTCACGCTCTATCATCATTTTATCTACTTTGGACTGTCCGACATTGGTCATCGTAAAATGGAAATTTTCATCGGTGATATTTAATGCGATGGCTGTAGCATTTTTACTATTGAATTTCATGATCTTGTTAAAATATTTACGCATATATCCTGTTTGGGCATTGTGTCCAAGTATCGTACATAATTCCGTATCTGGTTTTATTTCATGTGGTTGCATAAAGAAGTCTCCATTTTTTCTTGTAGGGTCGGTTTACCGACCACATATATCATTCCATTGGTCGGTGAACCGACCCTACTTATTTTTATCTTCAAATAAAGTCTTCATAGATAAAGCATTAGAGTGTAAGAATATTGCCTCTTCTTCTTCTACCATACATCGTGGACAAGTCTGTTCTCCACCAGTATAGGTAAAGTTGTTACCACACTCATTACATCTTTTGATGTTAAAGGTTGCTAATGTACGCTGGGTAGGCTCAAAGAACTCTTTAATTTCAAATCCGCTTTGAAGTTGAATAGCATCAGGCTCACACACATCATGACATAAACGACACTTCACACAGAGCATAGCATCAAAATGGATGAGCGAGAATTTACCATCAGACGAAAGTGCACCCGTAGGACAGATACGATAACAAATCTGACAATTGGTACAAGTGTCATCTACAAACTTTTGAGAGGTAAATGATACTTCTTCTTCAGGGAGTACTTCAAACGCATCAGGGACACCTGCATGCTTTAGTGTGGTAAAAAGTATTTTACGTTTATCAGGCAGATTCTTTTCTTTTATTTTATTGATGATATTGACATCCAAAGCAAATGTTTTTAACGCATCTGCTTCCACTGCCTCATCAAATGTCATTTTGTGTTTTACCACTCCCTTAAGTGATGCATTTCCTAAGAAGGATCGTCTGGAAGAGACTTCATCCTCACTCTCTTTTTCTGCTTCAAGTGAGGTAGCATCAGGTATATGATTACTAACAAGTTGTTTTTCAGAAAAGGAAGAGAGTACAAAATTTGCCTCTTCGATACGTACTTCTATCTGCTCGTAAAGTATACTTGTATCATCATAAGAGCTCAGATCCAAAGTGATCTCTTCTTCACTTGCAAGTGCCAAAGAGATCAAATGTTCTACACTCAAAACAGAGATACAAGGCACATTGAATTTAGGTGAAATGAGTCTTACTTTTGACTCTAAAAAACTAAAGAAAAATTCTGTCGTAGAAAAGTCAGACAAGGAAAAAGCTTCTGTAGGACAAACACCTACACAAGAAGCTGCTTCAACACCTGTATTGTTTGCAAAACTTGGTAAGTTGTCTACAAGTTGTATAGACTCAGGACATGCATCTATACATTTGGTGCAGTCTGAAAATTTACTTGTAGCCCTTACACAAGAAGCTATCTCTAAATGTAAAGACATTAAGCTTCAGTACTACAGTGTTTTTCAAGTTGTTCAGTCACATATTCAAAGTCACTCAACATAAATTCCAAAGCAAGTTCTGCACCATCATGATAAAGAGGTGTACGTGATTCACGTTTTGCATTGATCAGGAACAATGGCGTCCACTCTAAAAGGTGTTCTTTCAAGAAGGCACGCTGTACTTGCATCAATTCACAGATACCATCTTTGTCATCTGCGATCAATGCTTTTTGAAGTGCTGTACATAACATATACATAAATTCCAACTCAACACCAATATGATCTGCACTTATCACTCTGGCCTTATCAAGTTCAACACGAAAATCAAGTTCATTATAGAGTTCTAACACAGGGTTGTCTCCCCCACTCTCTATCATCTGGTCATCTCTTGTATAAAAACTTTCATACGGCACTAAATGCATAAGAAAAAGATTTGTAAAATCTACATTAAAATGTTTTTCTATCATCTCTTTATGCGAAAGGTCTTTGCGTTTATCCCATGCTTTATAGTTAGGGAAAAAGGAGAGTAGATCTTCATCACTCTCAATCTGTTTTAAAAATGTTTCATCTACTTCGACAAGCATTAATCGTGAGATCAATGCATATATCGCTATGCGATTTTCTATCTCTTGTTTCATTTGTTCCATTATTATTCCACTGTTTCTTTCATTTGAATTATTGGCACTATACCACTTTCAAGATAAATAAGTAATAAG
>JAUVCL010000040.1 GCA_030595845.1 Campylobacterota bacterium | reverse complement strand
AAAAAATAAAAAAGGATAAGACTACCAAGGTTGTTTTTCATGTATATATCCTTTATTTATCAGTTCATAGACTTTAGAACTCAGAGGCTGCTGTTCCGGCTTCCCGTCATGGAGAAGCTTACTCTTCTTCTGATCCTTACTGGATTTACTCTCTCCCCCGCCGCCACTTCCTGAACTGGGCTGATCTTCACTGCGTGTTTCATCTTTCTTGCTCTCTTGTGATTCACTTTTACTTGAGTTGGAACTTTGTGACTTGGGATGGGCAATGCCAAGCTCTGCACTCTTTTGATCACTTGAAAGTACAATAAGAGATAAGTTGTACATTGCAACTTCATCATCGCCTAATTGTAATGTTTTAGTATAGTAAGTTTTGGCTTTATCATACGCTTCGTGCATGGCATAGGCATTGGCGATATTATAATAGAGTTGTTGTTTGATAGAGGCAGAAGTAGAGCGGATGGATTTATAGGTCTGTATGGCTTTTTTGAATGCACCTTGTCTGTAGTAAGTGTGACCCAAAGTCATTTGACTTTGCAATGAACGCACCTTGATCTGTTTTAGCTGTATCAGGGTAGTGTTAAAATCGCCTTTTTGGTAACTTTGGTAGGCAAGACTGAGGGTATAGTTATCCAGCACTGAAGCTTGTGTTTGAAAACCTAAAAGGGCAAAAATGAGAAAGAGGTATTTGATGGCTCTGGTGTGTACCATCAAGAAAAGTAAAGCGGCAAGTGCTAAAGGAATCTGATAGCGTTCGAGGTAATGGCGTTGCATTTTTTGTACACTTTGAGCTTTGTTTGCATTATTTTGCAGTGCTTTAGAGATCTCTCTTGCGGTTGCAGCAGTTGATCGGGAAGGCTCTATGTATGTTCCTGAGACAGAAGATACTAAATCGGATAAAAGGGGATTAATGCGGGAGATAACAAGATTTCCCTCATCATCTTTGAGTAGGCTACCATCACTGTTATGCACTGTCGTACCTTGTGTCGTTCCCAAGGCTAACACCGTTAAGGAAACATCAGTTTCATGTATCAGCGTTGTTAGTTTTTCGACATTGGCTTCTTCTCCACCGTCTGTCATGAGGATCAGGTTTTTGTGACCCTTGTTCATTTTTGCCAGTTGTTGAAACAATTTTTCCAGCGATGTCCCTTTGGTCAGGATAAATTCAGGGTTTAGAGATTTCAACGCTATGTTGATGAGCCTGTGATCGGTCGTGGGAGGAGAAAGCAGGAGAGGGTTGGTGGTAAATGCGATGAGCATGACGTTATCACCGGGGTTTTCTTCCAAGAGGATAGCAATGGTCTCTTTTGCAAAGTCATAACGTGTAGGAGTAATATCAGTGGCCTTCATGGAATAAGAGACATCAAGGGCAATGAGTATATCTTTGGCTTTGATACTGGCTTCCTGCAAGGCTTGTTCTTCTACCGGACGAGAGAGAGCGAGTACAAGAAGTGTTAATACGATCAGATGAATACGCTGTGTGAACGGTAGTCTACCTTTCCATAAAAGTAAGGTCAAGGGGATTATCAGCCATAAAAAACTTGGATATAAAAGCGTCATCTCTCCCTCCTTTGTGTACTCAGTACCCAAAGTAACAGTAAGATAAATACGATTATTAATGGATACATGATAAGCAGTCTCTGATTAAGATAGTTTTCACTGCGTATGGCCGAGGGTTCCAAAGTGTTTATCTCTTCATAAATTTTCAAAAGGGCTTTAGAAGAAGAAGCAGCGTAACTTGTTGCACCACTTTGTTTGGCGATTGTCTCCAGAAGGGCTGCGTCATAGTCAGACTTTTTTCCTATCCCTATGGTATAGATTTTTATCCCTAGCTCTTTTGCTTTCTTGACAGCTTCTTTAGGTGAGACCTGTCCAGCATTATGGTATCCGTCGGTCAGTAAAATGACGGCTTTATTTTGTGCTTCTCCGTAAGAGAGCGTACGTATAGACTGTATGATGGCATCTCCGATGGCCGTACTTTCTCCTGCCAATCCGACATTTGTCATTTCGAGTAAGTAGGAGAGTGATTCCAGATCATAGGTAAGAGGAGAAGCGGTGTAGGCAAAGGTACCAAAGAGAACAACACCCATATTGTCATCAAAACGTTTTTTGATAAAGTCTTGTGAGAGTGTTAATGTGGTTTCATATTTGGTTTTAAATCGGTTTTCTTTGTCAAACCCGCGTTGTGCCATAGAACCACTCGCATCGATAGCCAAGATGAGATCTCGGCCTTTTTTGTGTTGATTGGCTTTGGCATCATAGACAAAGGGTTTGGCAAGGGCGAAGATCATGAGAGAGAAGAGCGCCATTTTCAACCAGGGTTCCCAACTTAAAAGAGGACTCTCTCTTGTAATCCATGACAACTTGGGGAAATAATAGGGTTTAGAATACTGTTTACACCAGAGGAAACAGGGCAAGAGTAACAGTAGAACCAATAGGGTTGTCGAACCAAATGAAAAATGCATAAAGTATTTTAGCACTTATACCCCAAATAACGAAATAGAAATTCAGCACTTTATGCAATCATTCTATTTCGTGATTTTGGTATATGGTTATTTCAGTATAATAAAATATGCAAAAATTACCCATGATCATACTTTCGGCTTTATTGTTTTTATCATTGACGCTAGGCGTTCTTTTTCTTTTCTCTTTTACACAAACAGGTAACACAGTGCTCAAGCCTTATGTTAAGGAAGCGCTGGAAGAGGAGATAGGCTTGCCCGTTGAGGTGAAGTCCTTCAAACTTGAGTATGGTACGGTACGATTGACCTTTGTGATCGATGGTCAGGCTGTGGTAGAGACAGCAAGTCATTATGGCTTATGGGGGCGTTCTTTTGACGGTATCTATAAGGTCACAGCAAAGAAATTTGCTTATGACGGGTTGATCTTGGGAGAGGCCGACCTTAAAGGGAAGTTTAAAAGAGAAGGGAAAGAGATCAATGTGACGGGGCAGGGGTTAGCCTTGGGCGCAAAGATGGATTACAGTTTTAAGATCATGGATGATGTGGCTCAAAAGATCATACTGAAGATGAAAGGTGCTCAGCTTGAGCAGATATTGAGACTTTTAGGTAAACCTGCTTTGGCACAGGGGAAGGTTGACATAGATGTTAATATGCCAGACATAGGAGATGAGAACGCAGAAGGACATGGGCAACTGTTACTTCATCACGCTTCTTTTAATCGCGCTTTAGTGAAAGAACTTTACGGTTATACGCTTCCTGAGAAAAGTGAACTCTCTGCGAAAGCAGAGGCAAAACTTCAAGGTGATCTTGTAGCCATAACGGGAGCGTTACAAAGTAATCTCTTTAGCTTAGGTATTAAAGATACATGGTTCGACATCCCTGCTGAAAAATTAAGTGGAAAATATATGTTAGATGTAAAAGAGTTACGTATCGTGACGAAAAACAAGTTGGCAGGAGCTTTCAAAGCCCAGGGTAATATGAAACTGGAGGGTAAACAGCTCCTTATTAGCGGGAAAAGTGATTCCTTTGGAGGAGAACTCGGGTTTAGTGTGGGGAAGAGTGCCAAGATCACCTTGCAGGAACTCTCTTTAGCAAAAATGTTGCCTTTGTTTAAACAGCCAGTCTATGCCAAAGGGAAAGTGAACGGTACCGTGAGTATGGATGATATCTCTTCCAAGTCAGGGGAATATGATCTGCATATTGACAAAGGAAGTTTTATTCCTAAGGCTTTTGCTCAAAAATGGGGGACTAAAATACCTGTCAAAAATCAGTTTTCCTTCACTTCCAAAGGGAAGATAGACAAAGAAAAACTTAGAGCAAATATGACTTTAGACTCGACACTTACAGCGTTGAAACTCTCTTCACTAAGCTATGACATTAAAGATAAAATGCTCATTTCAGACTATGATCTGTTACTTCATGATGTTAAAGTCTTACTGCCAAAATCAAAGGTGAAGAGGGGAGAAACATTTGCAGCAAAAGGAAAATTGCAGTTTAAAGATACGCTAAGTATTTCCGGAGAGACAAAAGGTCTGGGTAAAAAGGTAGCCTTTAAGTATGACAACAAAAAAGCAGAATTAGATGCCCCACAACTTTTGGTAGAGAAAGTACTTACTTTGACAGGGGTGCCTGTCTATGTAAAAGGTACGATAGATGCTAAGGTTAAAATGACCAATGTGAAAGCAAAAGAGGGTACTTTTTCACTGAAAGGTACAAACCTTATGACCCAGCCATCGGCAATGAAGAAATGGATGGGTAAAGCGTTAAAGATGAAGGTAAAGCTTGAAAGTTCCGGTACCTTTAAAAAAGAGAAGGTCTCTATGACAACAAAGCTTAGGACAACTTTGGCAAATATCGATCTAAGCAATATGGTCTATGATCAAAAAATGAAAAGTGTTAAAAGTGCTTATCTCATTGATATTCCGGAGTTAAGAAAACTACAGCCTTATATAGATAGAAAACTTTATGGTCCTATGGTACTCAAAGGGGTGTTCGTTAAAGAGAAAAAGCTTAAATTGACAGGGAACACTACTTCTTTGGGCGGAAAAATAAATTATAGTTTACAGGGGAAAGAACTCCGAAGTACGATTACTGCTGTCCCCCTACTCAATATATTGGGACTCCTTGGACATAAGAAATTTTTTCTAGGACAGGCTTATGGGAAAGGCACCTATAATATAAAGCAAAAATCAGGTGTTGTAGATCTTGACATCAGATCTTTTCAGATCAAACCAAGTAGCTCAACACAGACCGTAAAAATGTTCTTGGGTAAAGATCCTGCGCGTATTATCTTCTCTTCTACCAAGTTTCATGCGGATATCAAGAAAAAAGTCACACATTATACTCTTAAGGCACAAGGTTCACACAGCAGTTTTAAGATTCTTAACGGCAGTATCGATAAACGTAGCAATACACACAATGCCAACTTCACTTTTGTGTATGAAAAATACACGATACGCGGAAAAATAAGAGGAAGTGCAGATAATCCAAAAATAACCATCGATACCTCTGCGCTACTCAAAGAACAACTGTCTAACGAAAAAGTACAAAAGAAATTGGAAAAAGCTTTAGGTGATAAAGCAGCAAAATTTTTAAGAGGACTTAACTTTTAGAGAAGTTTATTGATAATAACTCTCATTTTTATTGTTCTTTAAGAGAAGTTGGAATATACTTCAGCTAGTTTAAGGTCTTTGATAATAATTATTATTTTATAAGGTTATATCATGACCTAAGGAGAAATTTTGGAAAAAATTACCATTGCACTAGCAGGACAACCCAATGTAGGAAAAAGTTCATTGATTAATGCTATTTCAAATGCCACACTCAAAGTGGGTAACTTTTCAGGGGTCACTGTTGATAAAACAGAAGTAGAATTCACTCTTTGTGATGAGGTGACCTGTAAGGAGTATGAAGTACATATTATTGACCTTCCCGGCGCATACTCTTTAACAGAATATACAATAGAGGAAAAAGTAACCAAAAGTTTTTTACAAAGTGATGAATATGATGTCATCGTGAATGTTGTAGACTCTACCAATCTTCAACGAAACCTGCTTTTTACCACACAGTTGCTTGAAACAGGTAAAAAAATGGTTGTAGCCCTTAATATGGATGATGAAGCGCAAAAAGAGGGTATATCTATCGATGAGAAACAACTCTCTTCCATCTTGGGTGTGCCTTGTATTAAAACATCTGCATCAGATAAAACAGGGATCGAAGAACTTAAAGCAGCGATCATTGAAGTCTATGAAAGAGAAGAGACCAGTGCAAAAGTAATTTACTCTGATCATATAGAAGAAGAGATCGCAGCAATCACACACTTTTTAGAAGAGAAAAAATATAACAACTGCATTCCTTATCGTCAATTGGCAGTACGATTGTTACAAGAAAATGTCGATGTCTATAAAAAGATGCATGATGAGCCTATCTGGATAGAAATGCTGCCTATCATAAGAGAAGGGCTCAACCATATTTATTTGCATACCAACACTAAAGATCTTGATGAGATCTTTGCAGATGAACATTTTGCTTTTGCCAAAGGTGCAAAAATGGAAGTGATGTCTGTATCAGGTATGAAAGCCAAAAACCTTACACAAAGGATAGATAACCTTCTAATTAATAAATTTTTGGGTATCCCACTCTTTTTATTTTTTATGTGGGGCTTGTTTCAGCTTACATTTGAACTGGGTTCAGTACCTATGGATTACATTGATGCAGCTTTTGGTTGGCTTGGAGATCAAGCTAAAGCAGTCCTGGGAGAGGGAGAAATGGGGTCACTTGTTGCAGACGGAATGATCGCAGGTGTGGGTGCAGTCGTGATGTTCCTTCCCAATATTATTATCCTTTTTGTCGGTATCGCACTACTTGAGACGACGGGATACATGAGTCGTGTTGCTTTTTTACTGGATGGGTTTTTCCATAAATTTGGACTACACGGTAAAAGTTTTATCCCGTTGGTTACAGGGTTTGGGTGTTCGGTTCCAGCTTATATGGCAGCACGTACCCTTAAAAATGAAAAAGACAGACTGATCACGCTTTTTATCATAGGTTTTATGTCTTGTGGAGCGAGACTCCCTATCTATGTCCTTTTTGCAGGTGCATTTTTTGGAGAGGAACAGGCGGGAAATATCTTGTTCATTATTTACATTTCAGGTGCTATTTTGGGTCTTTTTGCAGCTAAAGTATTGAAAATGTTTGTCTTTAAAGGTGAAGATGAGCCATTTGTGATGGAAATGCCAAAATATCGTATGCCATCATTTAAACTGATCTGGCACACTGTGTATGGTCAGGCGAAGTCTTACATGAAAAAAGCAGGAACCTTCATTTTGGCAGCCTCTATATTGATCTGGTTTGCCTCTAACTATCCTAAAAATACACAGCTTGAAGCAGCGTATGAAGTTAAGATAGAGCAAGCAGTCAATGATGAGACAAAGAACCAACTCTCTAATGATCTTTCTCTTGCTTTGCTTGAACAAAGTTATTTAGGAAAAGTAGGACATGCCTCTGAGCCATTTTTTGCACCGCTTGGGTTTGACTGGCGAATGGCAGTGGCCCTCGAGACGGGACTTGCAGCCAAAGAAGTGGTTGTGTCTACTTTAGGGGTCTTATATGCTTTGGGCGATGAAGTAGATGAGGGCAATGCGGGGCTTATCGCACAGATAAAAGCAAATATACCTTTTGCTTCTGCCATTGCCTTTATTGTATTTGTTATGATCTATCTGCCATGTTTGGCTGCTTCTATGGTCTTTGCCAAAGAGGCAGGAGGCTGGAAGTATTTGGTCTACCTTTTTGTGATGACCTCGGCAACAGCGTGGATCTTAAGTTTTATAGCGTACCGGGTTACGCTGCTATTGACAGGAGTTTAATATGGTACTGACAGATATACGAAAAGGCGATAAAGCTGAGATCGTAAAGATACATGCAGATAAAGCACTCAAAGACAGATTGGTTTCATTTGGGGTCATGCGTGGAGAGATATTGTCTGTAAAAGGCTGTTCTCTTGCCAAGCAAACTATGGAGATAGAAGTTGGCTCAACCCTTATCGCTCTGCGAGCAGATGAAGCAGAGAAGATAGAAATTACACAGATTAATTCTTAGAGTATAGGAGAAAAAGATGAAGAAGAGTAGTATAGGCTTTGTTTTATTAATGATAATGAGTATTAATATTTATGGAGAAGGTTTAAGAGAATCATTGGAAAGTATCAATGATGAATTTGAAGTCTCTACAGCACAAGAAGAGATAGAGCACCCAATAGAAGTTCAAAGTGTAAGAAGTATTTTGAGTGGATATGATCCTTTAGAACATACAAACGGTCAACTTAGAGCAGGATATATTCACTTAGCTGAGGATGTTTCGCCACATAGCACTGCCTATGCAGTAGCGGGACACTTTCACTTTGATACACAACGGTGGAATGGCCTGATGGTTGGTGCTGAAGCATACACCGTACTTAATCTTGGAAATAATCAAAAATATCCTGATGTAAATCCTGATTTTTTTGATGTGAACGGAAAAAGCTTTATCCTTCTTTCTCAAGCATATCTAGATGGTAAATGGGGGAATACAGAGATAAAATTGGGAAGACAGTCTCTAGATACACCCCATGCAGACAGTGACGATATTAGGATGATACCAAACTATTTTGAAGCCTATAGCGTCACCAATACAGATATTACTGACTTGACACTCTCTGCAGGATTTATACATAGAATGGCAGGCTGGGAAAATGGTATGGACAGTTCTGAATTTGTACATGTTGGTAAAACATTGGGAGCAAGTCGTAACGTGGATGGTGTTTATTATGCTTCTGCCTCTTATGAAGGTATTAAAGATCTCTCTTTGAGTCTTTGGTATTACAACTATCATGATATGGCCAATGTACTTTATGGAGAAGCAGGCTATTCATATGAATTTTCTAAAGATGTATCCATCATACTTGGACTTCAGTATGATGGTAGTCAGGAAACAGGCGCTGCATTACTGGGTAATCAAAATGCCCAAACATACGGTATTTCTCTAGAAACAGATTTTACAGATATTGGGGTGACCATTTTGTGCGCTTATAATAAAGATAATGGAGATTCTGGTGCAGTGGGTCTTAGTCTAGGTGGTGGTCCCTTGTTCACTTCGATGGAAGATCAGACACTGGATGCACTGGGAACTGCAGGAAGTGCATGGATTATCGGTGTAGGGTATGATTTTGAAAAATTGGGTCTAGATGATCTTACTTTTGGGGTTGCCTATGGCAGTTTTGAGGCAGAAGATCCTTCAGTCTATCGATCACGAGAGGTAGATGCCGTTTTAGAGTACAACTACAATGAGCTGATTTCTGTATCTGCAGCGTATGCCTCGGTTGACTTTAAAGTAAATGGCATGGAAGACTATGATCAGTTCAGAGTGATTGCCAATTATAATTTTTAGTCTTGAAAAAAAATCATTTTCATAAAACTTTTTGATATACTCTTATACTAAAAATTTATGAGATGGAAAGATGATCAAACTAAAAAATAGAATAAAACGTTTATGCATGACTATGGGGGTTTTCTCCCTTTTCCTGTTTTCCCAAAGTATATCTGCAAATACCAATCTGGCATTTCATGAAGTGGCCTCAACGGTGATGATGAACTCCTTGCAAACGCAACCCAAAGAGAGTTTTTTAAGAAGACTGTATACTCAGTTGTTCTTTGTCCCCGTGTGGATGAGAGAATCAAAACCTTCTGCTGCGGCCTCGGCATTGTTTGAACATATTAAAAATGATGACACCCTTAACAAGCATGGTAAGTTGTATCAAAATACCCTCCGTTTGGAAGGGAAAGTTGAAGATGTCTATGCTCACCATGGAAAACTTGTTGAAAAAGTAGATCTGGAGTTTAAAATTTCTCAACTCTACAAAGCTTATACCGATTATGCGTATTTAGGAAGTATCAACTGGGGCGCATTTCAGGCAAGGATATCGAACCTTATTGTAAATGGCGTCAGTACAGAGTGGGTACTACATAGGCCAAAGGTTGATGCTATAGCGATGGCAGAGAATGCTGCATTTGGCGGTAACCTGGCCAAAGCACTTGAAGATGCGACCCCGACAAAGTATCATTATAGAGAATTACAAAAAAAGGTAGCAGAGTATAGAGAGATCAAGGCAAATGGAGGATGGGAAAGGATTGTTTTAAATAAAACCCTCAAGCCGGGGAATGGAGAAGAAGGCGTACACTCTCTGCGTGAACGCTTGAAGGTTACGAGAGATTATATCACTTGTGATGAGAGCAATGAAGACCTAGTCTATGACAAGTGTTTGCAAAATGCAGTAAAACATTTTCAGATACGCAACGGGCTCTCGGATGATGGAGAAGTAGGCCCGATGACCCTTGCGGTACTTAATAAAACCGTAGATGAGCGCATTGAATCAATGCTGTTGAATTTAGACCGTATCAAATGGCTGCATGATCCGAAGACAAAGCGTCGTGTGATCATTAATATCCCGGATTTTATGCTTTACTTTGAAGAGGATGGAGCGCTTATGCAAACCATACGGACTATTGTAGGCACACCTAAAAATCCCACACCTATTTTTTCCAATATCGTGAGAACGATCGTACTCAATCCCCAGTGGAACATTCCTAAGAGTATTATCCAAAATGAGATGATCCCAAAATTATTGCGAGATCCAAATGCTATGGCAAAACAGAGAATTGAGATTTTTAATGGTTGGGCTAAAGATGCATCTCTGGTCGATCCTTATTCTGTGGATTGGAATAAATACCGACATAGCAAACATATGCCATTTCGTTTTGCCCAGACAGCAGGAACCCATAATGCTTTGGGAAAAGTGAAGTTCTTATTTCCAAACAAGTTTTCAGTCTATATGCATGACACCCCGACCAAACATCTTTTTCATAAGGACAAGAGAGCTTTCTCTCATGGATGTATCCGTCTGCAGAAACCAAGAGAATTACTTGAAACGTTCTCTACTTTTAATGACAATATAGACTTTGAAACATCACAAAAGGTGCTAAAAGGGGAAAAGAAATCATACCTTGCGTTAAAGAATCGTGTGCCTGTAGAGGTGATCTACCTTACTTCGTGGGTGGATTATGATGGAAAACTACAGTTTAGAAATGATATTTATCATTATGATGAAATGCAGTTAAAATCATTTAGAAAATGGTAACAGGAAACCGTATGGCTTTTAAGTATGCTGTTGTGTTAACAGGCAGTATCTCAACAGGAAAGAGTACGGTATTGAAACTGTTTTCTTCTTGGGGGATCCATAGTATAGATGCAGATAAGATCGCCCACCAAATACTGGAAGAACAGTCTGTAAAAGTTGCTGAAATGTTTGGCAAAGCATTGATAGTAGAGGGAAAAGTAGATAGAAAGGCCTTAGGTACAATTGTTTTTTCTGACGTGAGCAAACGTCAAGAGCTTGAAGCACTGCTTCATCCCCTTATCTATAATGAGATAGAGCGACTTTCTATCAAGGAGGATCGCTTGGGGAAGCCTTATTTGGTAGATATTCCTCTTTTTTTCGAGGGAGGACGTTACCCCATCAAAAAATCTTTAGTGGTTTATGCAACAGCGGAGCAACAACTTGATCGCCTGATGCATCGTGAAGGATATAGCCGTCAAGAGGCATTGGATCGAATCGCTACACAGATCCCTGTGGAAGAAAAACGTAAAATGGCTACGTATGTTATAGATAATAGTGGTACACTTACGCAACTTAAACAAGAGTGTGAACGCGTGAAAGAGGAGATACTCAATGACAGTTACTAAGTATTCAGCCAACGGTAATGATTTTGTGATGATCATTGCACAAGAAAAATCAGACAGGTCAGCTTTGGCACAAAAACTGTGTCACAGACAAAATGGTGTAGGTGCAGATGGTTTGGTGGTTGTTTTGCCACATGATAGGTATGACTTTGAATGGGAATTCTATAATTCAGATGGTTCAGCCGCAGATATGTGTGGTAATGCAAGCAGGGCGGTAGCACATTTTGCCCAGGAAAAGGGCATCTCTAAAGACAACACCGCAGAGTTCCTAACGGGTGCAGGTGTGATACGTGCAACGATCAATGGGCTCTATGTGGTGAGTGATATGGTACCCCCTAAGATCATAAGGGATGACATCGAAGAGTATGGTGAAGAATGGTGGCTCATAGATTCTGGTGTGCCTCACCTGGTAGCAGTCAGAGATGATATAGAAAACTTCAACATAGAAGAAGCAAGAACATTGCGTCATAAATATAATTGTAATGTCAATATCTGTAAGCTTGATGGAGATACGATGTATGTACGAACTTATGAACGTGGGGTAGAAGATGAAACATTGGCTTGTGGAACTGGAATGGTAGCATGCTTCATCCGAAACCATAAAGAAGAAAAAATCTCTGACCAGGCGAAAGTACACCCTCGGAGCGGGGATGAGCTTTATGTGAGTTATGAAGAGGGTGTCTATCGGTTTGGAGGCAAAGTCACTAAGACATTTGTTGCCGAGACCTTGATATAATTGATGGGATACTTATTGAAAGAAGAAATTATGAAGAAAATATTTGTTTTGCTCTTTGCTATCTTGATCTTTGCTCCCTCGAGTTTATGCGCAAATGAGTTTGATCAGGCAGTTGAAGATTACAACAATGGTGGCTACATTAAAGCACTGAACGCATTTTACTCCCTTGCGAAGCAAGACAATGCAAAAGCACAATACAATGTGGGACTGATCTATGCCAATGGATTAGGGGTAAAACGAGACCTGACAGAAGCTCAGAAATGGTATGGTAAGGCAGCCAAACAGGGCAATGCAGCAGCCCAGTATAACCTTGCACAACTCTATCAGTCTTCAGGTATAAAAGATCCTAATGCCTATGAAAAAGCAAAATATTGGTACGAAAAAGCAGTAGAGGGTGGACTCAAAGAGGCATATACCAATCTGGGGGCACTTTATGCTCAGGGGTTGGGCGTAGAGAAAGATCATCAAAAAGCATTGGAACTGTTTGAAAAAGCTGCAAGTACGGGTGACAGTGCCGCACAGGTCAATGCCGCGGTACTCTACGCATGGGGAGAAAATATCAGACATGATAAAATGAAAGCCTATGAGAATCTTAAAAAAGCATTAAAAGCAGGACAGAGTGAAGCGAGTGGACATCTTGATAAACTCTGTAAAGAGAGTGCCTGGGTCTGTCAGGAGTAAGGCACTTATTTTTAAGTATCTCTTGGTTATACTTCCACCCTTGACCGCATAACTCAGTTGGTAGAGTGTTTCTATGACATGGAAAAAGTCAGCAGTTCGAGTCTGCTTGTGGTCACCATTACAGACTATTACCAAATCCTATACCTCCTAAACTTTTTTCTCATTAAAAATATTGAAATCTTCTGCTTTTACTGACATTTTTATGTTATAGTATTACTAACAAATTACTGTAGAGGGTTTATTTTGGGATTATTTGATTTTCTAAAAACAAAGAAGAAAGAGGTCGTACCTTATGAAGTCATCTACAGAGAATTAGATATCTTTACCGCAACATCTCTTGCAATGCCTAAAATGAACAATCCTTTCTTGCTTGACGATGAGAGTAAACATCCTATGATCTTTGGTTATTTTATGGGTGTCATCGATTATATGGCACAGGCATATCAACTCAACGAAAAAGATAGACGTACTATCCAATCCAAATATGTTTTACATAATTTTGGAAAAAATGATGAAAAATATACTGCAGAACTCTTAAAATACTGCGAAGAGATAAGGAAAAGAGATGATGTCAGCAATTATACTTTAAGAGGTAAACTTGCCATGAAAAAATGGAAAGCAGGCGGCCCCATGGCTGAATATGCACCCATGGGTCTCATCAGAATTTTAAACGATTAAAGACATTGCAGCACCCTTAACTTATTTCTATCAAACTTTTAGCTATAATCACGACATTTCTAACGCTGGCAAAGTAAGCTGCGTTTATATAAAGGGCTAATTTGAGCGAAAATCTTATAGGTTACATTGATGACCAAGGGAACATTATAGACACACAGAGTGCAGGTGAAAACTGTACAGCAACGCCCATTGAGTATGATAACTCAGAGGCATCTTTAGAGATAGTACGCCACTCTACGGCGCACCTTATGGCACAGGCTATCACTGAACTTTACCCCAATTCACAATTTTTTGTAGGACCCGTGGTAGATGAAGGGTTTTACTATGACTTCAGAGTAGATGAGACAATAGGTGAAAATGACCTCAAAGCCATAGAAAAAAAGATGAAAGAACTCATCAAGAAAAAGTACAAGATCGAAAAGTATGAAATGACCAAAGCGGAAGCTTTAGAAAAGTTTGCAAATGATGACTTGAAACAAAAAGTGATGACACGTATTGAAGATGATACGCTTTCTATATACAAGCAAGGGGACTTTGAAGACCTCTGTCGCGGACCTCATGTTCCGGCACTCCGTTTTTTACATAACTTCAAACTTACACGTGTAGCAGGTGCTTATCTCGGTGGAGATGAAAAAGCTGAGATGCTTACACGTATCTACGGTATTGCTTTCGCAGATAAAGCGTCACTAAAAGCACATATGACGATGATTGAAGAGGCGAAAAAACGCGATCACAGAAAAATTGGTGCGGAGATGGAACTCTTTATGTTTGACGAAGCAGCAGGTCCAGGACTTCCTTTCTGGATGCCAAAAGGTGCAAAACTTCGCTATAAGCTAGAGAGTATCTTGCACAAAGCACACCTCACCCGTGGTTACGAACCTGTGCGTGGTCCAGAAATCCTCAAAGCAGACATGTGGAGAACTTCGGGTCATTATGCTTGTTATGGTGAGAACATGTATCTTACTACCATTGATGAGCAAGAATACGGCATCAAACCTATGAACTGTTTAGGGCACATCCAAGTTTTTAAGC
>JAUVCL010000138.1 GCA_030595845.1 Campylobacterota bacterium | reverse complement strand
AGCTCTTTTTCGGTAATAACATCAAGTCCTACCACACCAATATCTGCTGCACCATGTTCAACATACGTTGGTACATCCTGATTACGTACATTTAAAAAACGAAATTCACCCATATCCAAAATGAGTTCTCTACCTTCAAACTTAAATTCTCCACCGAATATCTCTGCAAATATTTCTAGTGTCTGCTCTGCTATTCTTCCTTTTGGAAGTGCTATTGTCAACATCTAACTTTCCTTCACAAAACTAAAAATTTCTAATTTCTAATTTCTAATTTCTAATTTGCACGAAGTGCCTTTTTCATCCCATCAAAAACCAACATTTCATCGTAAATTACCTCTTCGAAAAAGGAAGAGAGAAACTTGCCGTCCCCACCCGTAAAGTAGAGTGTTTTGCCTTCACGATGTTGGTCTATGAGTGCTTTTATAGACGCGATTATACCATAGCTTATCCCATCTTTAGTTGTGGTGGGCAAGCGGTCCAGTTTGAGTGCTTTATTTAGCGCTATATCTAGTACAGAGGAAATAGACTTATAACTTTCCGCATAGACTTTCAAGCCTGGTAATATAAAGCCACCCATATACACACCCTTTTCAACTACATCAACGGTTATAGCAGAACCTGCATCAACAAACACCCCACTGTCATGACTTAGACATAATACTTTTCTGTCTACGCCCATCGTCTCATATTCACCTTTTATACTGACAAGAGAAGAGATATTTTTCCAAAGTGCTATGTTTTCTATCTCCGAAGCTAGATGATGGTTGACTGAAATATAATAAAGTACTTTATCCTTATATCGACCAATGGCATCTTCATACAAAAGATGTTCTACTTTAGAACCATCATACACATGGAAATAGGTATTGCCTATATCTGCCAGTAAAACATTATCATTCAGATTCATGCCAAACCTTCCACCCTTTCTCTTCCAACATAGCTTTTGCTTTGGAACAAAGAGGCGCTTTGATAATGATATATTTTTTGTTCACCTTGGAATCAATATACTGCTCTACTTTTTCATGTAAGCCCATAATATCCTCTGCTTCTTTACGAAGTACCCTGCTTTTCTTTTCAAGAGAGATCACTAAGGCATAATAGCCTTTAAGATCAACACCTAAATGCAGTGAGATTTTTTTACGAGACCCCAGTTCTTTGGGAAGTATCTCTTTCAATGATTTAAATATCATGTTTTTATGGTTCAAATATTCGACCAGCGTTTTCATGATGCGCCTTTTTTATTATTGTGCTTTAAGGGATGATAACGATGCATGGTATCAGCCAAGTTTTGTTTTTGTATATGCGTATAGATCTGTGTGGTTTCCAAAGAACTATGCCCCAACAACTCTTGAACCACACGAAGATCAGCACCACCTATGATCAGTGAAGAAGCAAAAGAGTGTCTTAAGACATGCGGAGATACACCCAGATATTTTTTGACTATTTTATAAGCAGAGATACGACTAAGTACAGCACCTTTGTAATTTAACCAAAGATATGAGCTTGACATGTCCTGTTCCTGCATATACCTTTCTAATGCTTCTGTAGCAATAGGTGCCAAAGGAACAATACGTTCTTTTTCTCCTTTGGCAAAACGTATCTTCAGCCATCCCTCTACAATATCTGATCTCTGCACAGACAGCGCTTCAGAGATACGACACCCGCTTGCATAGAGAAAAAGGATCAGTGCATAATCACGCAAGCCCATAACATTTGTACGGTCAATACTTTGCAAGCCTTGCAATATTTCAGCATTACTTACATATTTGGGCAAATTTTTCGGAACCTTTGCCATAGGAATTTTTATCTTTTCATGTGTAAAATCCTGGATATGACAAAAATGAAAGAATGCATTGATGGAGGAAAGTTTCCGATTGAGTGTTCTTTTATTATCAAAGGTAGCTAAAAACTTTAATACATCGATAGTATCCAGTTTTGTAAGTGTTTTATCTGTCATCTGGGAAAGCTGAGTAAGGTCACTCAAGTACGATGAGACAGTCAGAGTATCCAGTGCCTTGGTGACACTCAAATACTCTTCAAAGGCCTGCAGTAAATTATTATTCATAACCTAGTTTGGACAATTCTATAACATCACCGTCTTTGTAAAGTTTTGTCCCTGTGATAAATGCCGGTTCCGAGATTGCACCAAGGTCATAGATCTTGTTTTTACTTAGATCAGAGTTCATGACAATAAGAGAACCTTGCTGATCCAATGCATAGACTTTCCCATCAAAGGCTGTGCCCACAGCATAATGTGCAAACTTATACTTTGATGTAGCCTGCTCTTCAAGTGCGTGACTCAATGCAATGACTTTCCCCTCTTTTGTAAAGAGATAAATGCGATTACCAGACACCGCAACTTCAGAGATATTTGCCTTATATTCATTTTGTCCATCGTTCCCCAAAGTGATCACTCTTCTTGGAGTTGCTGCAACCATAGTATTGCCTTCACGTGAAAGATATATGACGTTATTAAAGACTTTTTCACTAGAGATATAGACTACTTTTCCGTTTTGGGCATCCGCAACATTCACAATGATCAACTTTCCGTCAAGCATAGGCATGACCAGTAAGTTTTCAATAAACATTGGGCTGGCAGCTCTCGTATCAATAGCAAATGTTCTTTCAGAACGGCTTTCAACTATTTTACTGTTATCAGACATACGGTAAATACCAAAAGTATTGTTATTAAGCACATATCCTATCAGACCATTTTGAATACTTGCAGAAACAACCGGTACATGAAGAGAAATAGCGCGGGCAGACTCTTGGGTTTTTTTATCAATAACATTTAAAATACCTTCAGCATTTGCTGTCAGTATATATTTGTTATTTTCATTTAAAAATCTATATCCCTCAGCAAGCTTGATACTACTCACACCTGATTTACCTATATATTGTCCCGACTCAAGTGTTCCACCGTTACGACTCAAGTCAACCATGTTTCCACCATAAGAGGAAGAAGCATATGACGCTGAAGAAGTATTCTCAGGCTCAAAATATTTCTTAGAACTACATCCTGAAAAGAGCAGAACGGCTAGAAAAACTAAGGCTAGGGTCTTCATTAATTAACCTTTATGGTTGAATGCTTAAGAAAGTTCGTAATAACGCCAAGAGGTGAGCGTTCATCTATAAGTTCCAACTTATCCTTAGCCGTCTTTATATCACCTGCCCCAATAGCAACATACGCTTCTTCAAACAGTGCAAATTCTTTATATAATTTTGAATCAACCGGTTTTTTGTTCAGAACACCTACTGTATACTTACTGGCATCAGCAATCACGCTATTACTACTTTTAGACAAAGACTCCAAAGCTGCGATGTCTTGTTTTTTCACTGCTGTTGCATAGCTGTAAAGTTCAAACAATGCTGGGTTTTCTTCTTTAAGTACTTTCAAGGCATTGGCATCTTCACTGTTTGTCTGTAAGGTTAAAAAAGCTTCATTTGCTTTGACAAGTTTTGCTTCATGCATCGTATTCATCACTGCAGTACCAGCAAAAAATAAGATCAAAGCAATGACAGCACCCCATAGTTTTAATTTGTGTTTTTTATACAGTGTCTCTAGTTTAAAGGCACTCTCAAGTACTTTTTCATCACCGCTTAACTCTTTTTTTACATAATTCACATCATCTTTAATGCTCACGTAGCTCTCCTGCAACATTTTTATAGTTTATATTATACCTTTTGGAGTTTAAAGGAGGGGGTATAGTTCCACGACTGCTTTAATGTTTATTTTATTTCAAATAATTCTGTTTTAAAGTGATGGAACTTTGTTGCAACTTCACTCTTCTCAAGGTCTAAACTTTTTAACATCTTAGGATTTACAAGGTAGTACCCAATTGTCACCTCTACTTTGTCACCTTTTTTTAACACATAGTCATAGACAACCACACGTTTTTCATTGGCTTTTACCGCTGTATCCTCTACTATCACTTTTGCAAGCCATGGGGGTGTTCCTTTACCATTCACACCAATGATTCTGGCGAAGTTTTTATGTGCTAATTTTATTTCTTTACTACCTCTTATCACTTTTACCTGTAATTGCATGGTACGCATAGGATGTAAGGTGAGTGCATGAGAGCTTTTATTGTTTATGGTAATTTCAAATGTCTTTATACTCTCTTTTAGAAAGAGTTCTACATACTGTGTCAACATGTCTTGATGTGAATGTGTTCCAGGAAAGCCATGAAAAGCATGCTCTTTTGTTTCATTGAGGGTAGATACAGAACCTTTTACCTTAGGCATATGGCAGCTTACACAATTAGCACCATCTAGTTCATTGTCTATATTTGTTGAACAGACGTTAATGTCATATTTATTTTTCTTATGTGAATGACAGCCTACACATACATTACCACTGTTGAAGTGCTTAGAATCTGTTTTGATCTTATGAAAAGGAGACTCTATATGTGACTTTAACGAACCAAAATAAGATTTTCCTTCTTTTGCTATTACATTGGTGTTAGACATTTTACCCGGCTTGATTGACTCAATCCTATGACAGTAGGCACAAGAGATACCTTCTCTTTGAGTACTATCTGTAGCATCAGGTCTAATGTTATTATGTTTACCCACCAAATCATCATAATTTGAGGCCGCAGGGGTATGACATTTTGCACAAGCATAGGAGGACATCTTCGTATTTTTAGGATGTTTCTTCCACACCGCAGCATGTATCTCATCATCAAAAATAGAAGCTTTGGCATGTTGGGTAGACTGGAACTCTTTGTAAATGGTTGGATGACAAGACTTACATGTTTCTGATGACTCAAAAGTTGGTTGGGCATATAGGAATACAGACAATGCACTTATAAATAAGATATTTTTCATAAAAACTCTTTACTAGTAATTTATTATAATTATTATAATAAATTACTATATAGTTTTTAACTTAAAGTATGACGATTATAATATAACTTTATGGCACTTTAAACGTCATATTGCACAATTACTCATTTATTAGTATGCTTTTTAGAATCTTTATCGCGTTTACAGTTCAACCACTGTTATCCCAAGGTTCCCCGGCATCCTATAAAACTTGGAAATTTTAGGATGTCTTTTAAGATACTCACTCACGAGTTTTGACAACACACCTCCACCTGTACCATGAATGATCTGTACTTCGTTAAGACCATTTACCAAGGCATCGGAGAGAAATTTATCGACAGTATCTATGGCTTCATCTGCATACATACCTAAAAGTTTTACGGAAACTGCTGCACCTGACTTTTCTACAGACACCGTTGCTTTCTTAGGTCTTGATTTGACTTTGACCTTAGGTGTATCACCTCTTCTTTTAAGC
>JAUVCL010000063.1 GCA_030595845.1 Campylobacterota bacterium | reverse complement strand
CCTGAACCAATGATCGCTATCTTTTTATTTTGAAGAGACTTTTGTGTTGCCTCTCCCCATAACTGTATTTGTCTGTTAAAATATTGTTCAGGTGTCATATTAAATCCTTATTATTTATTCTATTCTTGACTTTAATTCTTTTTCAAAACCCCATGCCTTACGATGTTCCAGTACTTCTTTTTTATCTATCATCTCAACCAGCATGGATTCTTTATCTTCAAGCATCATCTCTACTTCGCCTTCTGGAGAGACCAGCATCGTATCACCGTAAAACTTCCATTTGACCTCATCATCACTGTACTCACCCAAACGGTTTGCTCGAAGTATATAACAGCCATGTAAAAAAGCTTTTGTTTTAATGATCTCTCTCCAACGGTTATGAGAACCAAAGGTTGAAGCAGTAGGCAATAACACCAAATCTATTTTTTTATCCGTTACACTTTGCCACAAAGGATCAAAATGCAATTCAAAACCGGCCATAACCATCACTTTAAAACCTTTAAGGGTAAATGTCATAGGATCTTTAAGCGGGGCTACTTTATTGGCAAAAAACTTCTTCTCATTCCAGTGTGCATAGGGAAGTAAAATTTGCTGTTCATAATATCTTGCATTTTTAGCAGTCATCTTTACAATGGTCTTATGATAGCCGTCTTTTTTCGTGATGATAATAGGAGCAATAAACACTATGTCATATTTTTGTGCAAGATTTTTGAGCAGTTCTATATGTTTACGGCTTTGTTCTTTCACCATATTGGGAGCCATAGTGGCAAACTCTTTAAAAAAATGATTTAAAACATATTCACCAAGAAGCATCACATCTGCATTTCTCTGCTTTGCCTGCTTGAGATAATATTCAAGTCTTGTAGCATTCATACCCAGTGTTGGTAATTGAAGTGCTGCTACAACCAGTTGTGACATTATAGGGTATCACTTAGGTTTTGGTTGGCTTGCTCTATCACTGTAATTTTTGTTTTGGCTTCTTCTATGAGTGTTTGAGCCTCTTTAATATTTTTTAAACCCTCTTCATAAAGCTTTACAGACTCCTCAAGTGTGATCTCGGGATTCATTAGTTTCTCTAAAAGTTCTTTCGAATGTTCCAGTTTCTCTTCAAAGCTTTGTTCTTTCATTTAAGTACATCCTTTATATTTTCTTCAAATTTATCTAACTCCACCAAAAAAGCATCATGTCCATAGTTACTTTCTACCTCAAGATAGGTATGAGTCTGTCCATTGCGTTTCATCATTTTAGCGATGTGTTCCATCTCAGAAGGGAAGAACAAAAAGTCAGATGAAAAACTTATCATATGTACCTTGGCTTTAATCCGTGATATTGCATCATGTAAAGAGTCATACCCACGACTTAAATTAAATGTATTGATCGCTTTTACAATATATAGATAAGAAAGCGGATCAAAAATACGTGAGAAATTATTGGTATTATACTCCATATAACGTTCTACTTCATAGCGTCCAAAAAGTTCAAAAAGTCCATCATTACTCACATAGTTGCGACCAAATTTATCATCCATTGAGTCTGGTGCGAGGTAAGAAATATGTCCGGCTATACGTCCTATGGCCAAACCATCCAACCCTTCTTCTTTAAAAGCATCTACTTCATAGTTCCCATGTTTAAATCTGGGATCTCTGCGTATTGCTTCTATGGCTACCTTGTTAAATGACATGGTCCATGGTCTCGTTGCATACGTCGCTGCTAAAGAGATAATATCATCTGCAAAATTCGGGTAATCTACTGCAAATTGCAAAGCCTGCATACCACCCATAGAACCACCTACGACAGCGCGAAGGTGATAAATACCAAGATCAGAAAGCAGATGCATTTGAGCACGTACCATGTCTTTTACCGTGACAACAGGAAATTTAAGTCTAAAAGGTGTTTCACTCGGATAATTATTACTCATGGGTCCCGTACTTCCAAAACAAGAACCCAAAACATTAGTACAGATAACACAGAATTTTCTAGTATCTATGGCTTTACCGTCACCGATAAGTCCATCCCACCAACCTGCTTTTCTTTCACCTTCGTAGACACCAGCAGCATGATGTGAACCAGAGAGTGCATGACAGACTAAAATAACATTGGATTTATCTTCATTCAGCTCACCGTATGTCTCATAAGTGATCTCATACGGTTCTAAGATACGTCCACTCTCAAGGTAAAGAGGAGAGCTAAACTGTGCTGTTTTAGTTTCGATTTTCATAAAGTACTTTTAGGCTTAAATTTAATTGTAATATTTTATCATATTTAAACTTGTAGGGTGCGTTTGCCAACGCACCATTTGTATATGGGCACATCTAAAAACCCTATATGCTCATATATTATTGCATGAAGCCTTTCGGCAGATATGTTATTGTATGAAAATTTTCTTATTGGTGCGTTGGCAAACGCACCCTACAATTTACCCTAAAGCCTTTGCCAAATCATCAATCAAATCTTGTGTATCTTCTATACCAACACTCAATCTCACTAGCCCACCAGGTACACCTGCTTCTATCAACTCTTGAGGCGAGAGCTGTTGGTGTGTTGTACTTGCGGGGTGCGTAATGATAGACTTACTATCTCCAATATTTACAACCAAAGAAAAGATATCCGTACTGTCTGCTATCTTCTGTGCTGTCTCTTTGTCAGCTACTTCAAAAGAAAGCAATCCAGAGTGTCCACCCTTAAAGTACTTTTGTCCCAGTTCATAGTTTGCATCAGATTTGAGTCCAGGATAGTTTACTTTTCCTACTTTTGGATGTGCTTCTAAAAACTCTGCTATAGCCAAGGCAGAAGATGAATGCTGTTTGATACGTAGTGGCAATGTCTCAAGTCCCTGAATATATAACCAAGAGTTAAATGGAGAAGGTGCTGCACCTAGGTCACGTAATAAAGCAAGTCTTACCCTAAGGGTAAATAGTGGTAGTGGTACATCAGAGTATACAAGCCCATGGTAACTCTCATCAGGCTCATTAAAGTGTGCATAACGTGCATTACCTTTGATCTTCTCTACCAGGTTATGACGCTCTACGATCACACCTCCAATAGCAAGTCCCTGTCCCGTTGTATATTTACTTGCAGAATGCACAGTAAGGTCTATACCATGTTCAAAAGGTTTACACAAAATAGGTGTTCCCACTGTATTATCTACACACGTCAAGATATTATGTTTATTGGCAATGGTAACGATCGCATCAAAATCTGCCACATCAATACTTGGGTTGGTAATGCTCTCAAAAAGAATAATTTTTGTTTTATCATCTACAAGTGCTTCTATTTCAGAAGGATTTCTCACGTCAAAATAACGTGTTTCAATCCCAAAACGTTTGATAGTATGTCCCGTAAGCGTCGTTGTTCCACCATACACTTGTTTTGCCACAATGATGTTATCACCAGCCTCCGCCACGTTAGCGATGGCATAAAAAGTAGCAGCCATACCCGAAGCAGTTCCTACAGCAGCAACTCCACCTTCAATAGCAGCAAAACGTTTTTCAAAAACATCCGTTGTAGGGTTCATAAGTCTCGTATAGATATTCCCAAGCTCTTTAAGTGCAAATAGATTCGCTGCATGTTCCGTGTCTCTAAACTCATATGCCGTAGTCATATAAAGAGGAACTGCCATTGTCCCCATACTGTCTTTTTCATATCCTGCATGTATCGCTAATGTTTGTTCGTGCATTACTCTTCCTTATTTTATAGTATTGATAAATTATAGCTTGTAGCTACTTCATAATCTATTATGATACGTGATAAAGTTCTACTTCTTTATCTATCTTTACTGCTAAGGTATCACGTGCCGTCTCTAAATCAAATCTATTTTGTAAATTCATCCAAAATTCTGCAGAGTTTCCAAAAAACTTTGCAAGTCTTAGTGCAGTATCTGCCGTTATAGATCTTTTTTTATTGACTATCTCATTTATCCGTCTTGGAGTTACACGCAGTGCTTTAGCTAAAGCATTTTGGCTTAGTTCAAAAGGTTGCATAAACTCTTCTAAAAGGATTTCTCCTGCGTGTATAGGTGTCATTTTCTTCATATTCGCTCCTTGAAAATATTCTATTAGTGGTAATCTACTATCTCAACATCAAATGCAAATCCATTTTCCCACACAAAACATATACGGTACTGTTTATTGATACGTATACTATACTGACCTTCTCTATTACCCGATAATTTTTCTAATCTATTCGCAGGTGGAATTTTGAGGTCATCTACATCTATAGATGCTTCTATCATCAGAAGTTTTCTGTAGGCTGTTCTTTGTATGTCTTGTGGTAGCTTTTTAGAGAACTCTCTTTTATATATTTCATGAGTCTCTTTACACTTAAATGTCTTTATCATGGAATAGTATAGCACATATGTCGTTATATGTAAAGTTCGAGATATAATCCGACTCTCGTTACGTCTCTCTGAGGCGTAATGCATACTGATATTTGACATATTGATAAGCTATAGTCCATCGCTAGATGGTAAGAAAGTACCTAAAGTTTATATTGTCACCTAACGGTAAATTTATATTTTGTTTTGAGTTTGAATTGAAGTAGGCGTTACACCTTGGAAAGGTGTAACGAGAAAATGTATTGCCACAGAAAAGTGGCCATACAGAAAGAAGATTTACCCGTGATAGTTAGGTGATTCTTTAGTAATAGTTACATCATGAACATGTGACTCTCTAAGTCCAGCTGAAGTGATCTCAACAAACTCCGCTTTTTCCCAGAATGCTTTAATACTTTCTGAACCACAGTAGCCCATAGATGAGCGAAGTCCACCGATCATTTGATGTACTACGTCTGATATCTTACCTCTGTAAGGTACACGCCCTTCTCTTCCTTCTGGTACTAGTTTATCTGCTGCTGTTCCTTCTTGGAAATAACGGTCTGTACTTCCTTTAGTCATAGCACCGATGCTTCCCATCCCTCTGTACTCTTTAAACTGTCTACCGTTAAAAAGTATCATCTCTCCTGGTGCTTCATACGTTCCAGCAAGTGCGCTCCCTAACATTACACAGCTTCCACCAACTGCCAATGCCTTAGCCACATCACCAGAGTACTTGATACCACCATCAGCGATAACCGGTATACCTGCTTTGTTTGCTACTTGCGCTACTTCATCAATAGCAGAAATTTGAGGTACGCCTACACCCGCAACAATACGTGTCGTACAGATAGACCCTGGTCCTATCCCAACTTTCACACCATCCGCACCGGCATCTATAAGATCTTGTGCCGCTGCTGCTGTTGCTATGTTACCTGCTATTACATCAACATCAAGTGTTTTCTTGATGAGTTTAACCGTATCAATAATACCCTGAGAGTGTCCATGAGCAGAGTCAAGAACAATAACATCAACCCCAGCTTCTACCAGTGCAGTTGCACGGTCAAGTTGTCCCACACCAATAGCAGCTGCTACTCTAAGACGACCATGTTCATCTTTGTTTGCATTGGGAAATTTCTCTTTTTTCTCAATATCTTTAATAGTCACAAGCCCCTGTAGTACATCATTTTCATCTACGATAGGAAGTTTTTCTATCTTATGTTTTTGAAGTATTTTAGCGGCATCTTCCAGTGTAATACCTGGTTTTGCAGTCACTAAAGGTGCTTTGGTCATCACATCTGAAATGATCAGACTCATATCCGTAATGAAACGCATATCACGATTTGTGATGATACCTAAAAGCTTCATATCTCCATCTACAACAGGCACTCCAGAGATATGATACTCACCCATAAGTGCATCTGCTTCACCTACAGTAGCATCCGGTCCAATATAAATGGGATCGATGATGATACCACTCTCAGATTTTTTTACTTTTTTAACCTGAAGTGCCTGTGTTTCTGTATCCATATTTTTATGGATCACACCAATTCCACCAAGTCTAGCCATAGCAATAGCTGCCTTGTACTCAGTCACTGTATCCATCGCAGCAGAGACAATAGGAATATTAAGAGAAACGCGTTTAGTCAGCATTGTTGTAACACTTACTTCTTTTGGCAATACAACTGAATGTTGTGGGACTAACAATACATCTTCAAATGTTAATGCTCTTTTTTTAATTCTCATAATAATCCTTATTTTCTATAGTTTACAGCTTTTTCCATGCTTGCAGCACCGTCAAAAAGCGTTTTTTCGTTAAATGCTTTGGCAATGAGCTGTAAACCTATTGGCATACCCTCATCATCTTTTGCAACTGGTAGTGAAATCGCAGGAAGTCCTGCAAGATTGATAGCGATCGTATACATATCACTCTTATACATTTCAAGAGGGTCTTTAGACGCTCCTATCTTAGGTGCCACTGTTGGTGCCACTGGTGATAAGATCAGATCTGCCTCTTCAAAGATAGCATTAAACTCATCACGTATCAGGTGCCTTACCTTTTGTGCTTTAACATAGTAAGCATCGTAATATCCAGAAGAAAGGACAAAGTTACCAAGTAAGATACGTCTTTTTACCTCTTCACCAAAACCTTCACTTCTTGTATTGTAAAAAAGCTCTTCTGTGTTTTTAGAGTCCGCTCTTGTTCCATAACGTACACCATCAAAACGTGCCAGGTTTGTAGCTGCTTCAGCTGTTGCCAAAATGTAGTATGTCGCGATATCATACTTGGTATTTTGCATGTTTTTATGCACAACAGTATGTCCAGCCGCTTCCAATACCTTCACTGTCTCTGCATAGGCTTTTTGTGTATCTGCATCTGCTTCAGAGATATAGTTGTCTATCACAGCTATAGTGAGTTTAACATCAGTATTGAGGTTGTTAGCGATGTCCTCTATCTCAAAATCAGCAGAGGTTGAATCTTTATCATCATGTCCTTTGATCGCATCATATAAAATGGCTGCATCTTCTACATTTTGTGCTATGGGACCTATTTGATCAAGGCTTGAAGCGTATGAAGCCAAACCAAAACGGCTTACTCTTCCATAGGTTGGTTTCATTCCAACTACACCACAATACGCTGCAGGTTGTCTGATAGACCCACCCGTGTCAGAACCCAAAGCTGCGATAGCAATACCACCTGCAACAGCAGCAGCAGATCCACCCGAAGATCCTCCAGGTACTCTATCTGTTCCATGTGGGTTTTTCGTTGCACCATAAAAAGAACTCTCTGTTGTAGAACCCATAGCAAACTCATCCATGTTAGCTCTACCAAAGGCCATCATACCTTTAAACTTAAGGTTTTTGATCGCTGTTGCCTCATAAGGAGCAATGTATCCTTGAAGTATCTTAGAACCAGACGTTACAGACCAACCTTTAACTTGGATGTTGTCTTTTATGAGTATGGGTACACCTGCACCTGAACGCTCAAATCCTACATAGGCATTAAGTCCACTCTCATTAGCTTTAGTTTCAAGTTCTGCACAAAGCGCGATCATCTCTTCGTTAGATTTTGTTAATGCTTCTTTTAGTGTTATCACGACTTGCTTCCTTTTCTCTTATAATATTCTACAACTGCCAAACCAACACCGACCAATGCAAATATAAAAATGATCGAACCAATGATCACTTCCATTTGAATAGGTTGGCTCATATCAAACATTAAGCAACAACCTTATCGCCAACAACTTTTTGGCAACGTTCACAGGCACACTCTTCCGAAGTACTTGTAAATCTCCAACATCTTGGACATTTTGCTGCTGTTGCTTTATGTACGGTATATGTTTTGCCTTCTACTTCAAATGAGGCTACTTGTTCACCCTCACTTGATGCTTTCATAGCAGAGACGACAAACCAGTCTTCCAAGTCTTTAGCGTCATTGATAGTAAAGAGACTCATATCACCCGCGATCTCTACTTCAAGTGTTGACTTCATCAACTTCTCTTTTTTAAGTTTGTCTACTGCTTCAGAAAACTTCACTCTTGCTTCCAAAAGTACTGTGTCATCAAAACTCGCTTCTACTTCTGGTACAGCTACATAGACAAGGTCAAATACATTTTCCATACCGTCTTTAAACAGTGCCGGTGCATATTCAAGTATTTCATCTGCTGTGTATGTAAGTACTGGAGCAACCAGTCCTAACATTGCTTTAGAGATGTGCGCCATTGCTGACTGAGTAGCACGTCTTACCGGATCATTTTTATCTTCACAGTAAAGTCTATCTTTCGTTATATCCATATAGATACCTGAAAGCTCATTAGTGATAAAGTGATTGAGTGTTGCAAATCCTCTAAGGAAATCATACTCGTCAAAGCTCACTTTAACCGAAGCAAATACTTCACCTGCTTTAGCCAGTATCCATCTGTCGAGTTCACCATAAGCATCAGTTGATACATAAGCATCAAGATCACCTACGTTTGCAAGTAAAAATCTAAAGGTATTACGTATCTTTCTATACTGCTCTGCTGTTTGCTTCAAAATACCATCAGATATTTTCAAGTCACTTTGGTAGTCTGAAAGTGCTACCCATAATCTAAGTATCTCAGAACCATACTGCTTGATGACTTTGTCCGGAGCCAATACATTTCCCTTAGACTTAGACATCTTCTCACCCTTAGCATCTACCGTAAATCCATGTGTAATGAGTGTTTTGTATGGAGAGACTCCATTCACTGCTGCTGAAAGTAGCAATGAAGACTGGAACCAACCTCTATGTTGGTCAGAACCTTCTATGTAAAGAGATGCCGGATACGCACCTGCATCATAGTTACCACTACTGAGTACAGAGTTCCACGTTGAACCCGAATCAAACCATACATCCAAAATATCAGAGATCTTCTCTAAATCATCAGGATTGTACTTAGTATCTTCCGGAAGTAACTCTGCATTAGTCATCGAGTACCAAGCATCTGCACCATAAGTGTCAAACAGATTTGCTACATGTTCCAAGACATCTGCATCAAAGATTACTTCTTTAGTACTCTTAATTCTAAAGAATGCTATAGGTACACCCCATGAACGTTGACGAGAGATACACCAATCCGGTCTACCCTCTATCATTGGTTTTAAACGATTCTTAGATGTCTTAGGATAAAAGTCAACACCTTCTATGGCATTTAATGCAGTATCTCTTAATGTATTCTCTGCACCCTCTGCTTTATCATCTATAGAGATGAACCACTGGTTCGTTGCTCTGTAGATCAATGGTTTCTTCGTTCTCCAACAGTGTGGGTACGAGTGAACAAATTTACTTTGTTTAAGAAGTGAATCACCAAGTATTTCTAAAATAGGCTCATTTGCTTTGAAGATATGCATTCCTACAAACTCTTCAGGATTGGGAAGTAAGTTTAGTCCTACTACAGACTCATCATAACATCCTCTTTCATCAACAGGCATCACCACTTCTAAATCATTTACAAGCCCTACCCTATAGTCATCTTCACCATGACCAGGTGCGGTGTGTACACATCCACTACCACCATCCATCAATACATGATCACCAAGTACTATCTTAGATGACCTTCCATTTACTGGGTTGATGGTAAGAAGATGTTTCATCTCAGTAGATGCAATCTTTCGTGAGGCATGTCCACTTACCACACCCTCTTCTATCATCGCATCAAATCTAGCTTCTGCCACAATATGCCCATCAGAAGTCAAAACATACATCTCTTCAGGATGTAGAGAAATACCTGTATTCGCAGGAAGTGTCCAAGGTGTCGTTGTCCAGATGACAAGACCTGCTTTACCTTCTACACCTAAAGTCTCTTTTGCTGCGTCACTTAATTCAAAATGAACATAGATGGAGTAATCTTCTTTATCTTCATACTCTACCTCTGCATCGGCTAATGCTGTACGAGCAGCCCATGACCAAAAAATAGGTTTATGTCTTTCAACTAAAAGACCTTTTTGTGCTACTTCACAAAGTGTTCTGTAAATGTTGGCTTCAAATTTGAAGTCCATAGTCACATAAGGGTTCTCCCAGTCAGCGATTATCCCTAACTGTTTAAAACCATCTCTTTGTATATCTACAAACTTCGCAGCATGCGCACGACATAACGCTCTAAACTTTTCTGTAGGCATCGCTTCTTTTTTGCTTTTACCAAGTTTCTCTTCCACTTTTTGCTCAATTGGCAAACCATGGCAGTCCCAACCCGGAGTCATACGAACTGCTTTACCCTGAAAGTAGTTGTATTTTAAAATGATATCTTTTAGTGTTTTATTGAGTGCATGTCCTATATGAATATCACCATTGGCATAGGGAGGTCCATCATGAAGGGTAAACATTTCTGCGCCTGCGCGTTTTGTTTTCATTTGTTCATAAATGTCGGCATCATACCAGGCATTATATTTTTTAGGTTCATTGGTCGGGAGATTTCCACGCATTGGGAAGTCAGTTTTTGGGAGGAGGAGTGTGTCTTTAAAATCCATTGTCGATAACACCTTAATGAGGGTCGCCCCTGTTATATTATCCCGTGATTGTATCTAAAAGAGGATTAGAAGCTACTTTTGGTACAATTATCTTATGAAAAACATTAGGAAACTAACAGAAAATATCATTCAGGAATTGACAAAAAGAAAAGAAACCATTACCTTTGCAGAGAGTTGTACAGGAGGACGTATTGCTGCTGAATTTACTGCGGTATCCGGAGCATCCTCCATTTTAGATGGTTCCTGCGTAACCTATTCAAATAAG
>JAUVCL010000044.1 GCA_030595845.1 Campylobacterota bacterium | reverse complement strand
CCGAGGGATGTTTGGTCCATAGATGTCAGCATCAAGAAGTCCGACTTTTTTACCTTGCATCGCTAAACAAATCGCCAAGTTTACTGAAGTAGTAGATTTACCAACACCACCTTTACCAGAACTTACCATAACGAAGTTCTTGATATGTGGAGCCAAATTTTTACCACTGACAGAATTTGACATCTGTGTTGGTGCTTGAGGAGCCTGTATATTGACATGGATCTCTTTAAAGCCAGCTTTTTTAAGTTCAGCTGTTGCATTTTCTATAAGCTCATTTTTTACTTCATCTGCTGATGATGTAATATCTAACATGAGTCCTACTGTCGTATTTTCAACAACGATATCTTTTACAAAACCAAAAGTTACGATATCTTTCGTAAATCCTGGATACGTTACATTTTTTAATGCTTCTAATACATTTTCTTCTGTCATGTGTACTCCTAAATTCATTTAGTTATTACCGCAGAAAGTAAATACGATAACTATGTGGAAGTTATACCACCAAAATCTTAAATTAGATTGAAATCTTGGACTATTTTATAAATAGGAGTAAATTTATCTGATTAAAGAAGCTTTAAAGCATTGCTCCTGTATAATTCGTTACAAATTGTTACACGATACAAATTCTATAGGGGAAATTTTGTCAAATACGACTTTGATACTTCTGGGTGCTGGAAGTTCTACAAGATTTGGTATAAATGTTAAGAAACAATGGTTAGTCACGGGAGAAATACCCCTATGGTTACATGTAGCAGAACACTTTGAGAGAAGTGCTGATTTTGATGAAATCATCATTGTCTCTTCCCCCGCAGAAATAAACTATATGAAAAACTTTGCTTCCTACACCTATGTTACAGGTGGAGACTCCAGACAAGCATCACTCTCTCATGCACTGACACATGTTAGATCCCAATATGTACTCGTAAGTGACATAGCAAGATGTTGCGTCCCTGCTGATATGATACAACGTATCTTAGATGCCAGAACACAAGCCTCTTGCATCGTACCTGTACTACCTGTTACAGATACGCTCTACCTCAGTGATCAACCTCTAGACAGAGAAGCGGTAAAGATCATTCAAACACCCCAACTCTCTGTTACTAAAATACTCAAGAAAGCCCTTGAAACAGAAACACTCTTTACAGATGATTCTTCAGCCATCGCATCACTGGGAGAAAAAGTTCACTTTGTAGAAGGCTCAACCAAAGCACATAAGCTAACAACACGTGAAGACTTAGCAAAGCTATCTTGCCTTCAAGCCCCATCAAGCAAAACATTGACCGGCTTTGGTATAGACATACACCCTTTTGAGAAAGGGAAACAGATGTTTCTATGTGGTGTGCCTATAGATGTAGACTATGGATTTAAGGCACATAGTGATGGCGACGTGGCTATCCATGCGCTTATTGATGCACTTTTAGGCGCTGCTGGTATGGGTGATATAGGTGAACTATACCCAGATACAGAAGATACGTATGCAGGAGCTGATTCAAAAACACTCCTTAGTGACACTGTAAAACGTATCAATGCTTTTGGATACACCATAGGTAACATAGATCTTACTATCATGGCAGAAACACCAAAACTCTTGCCATATAAAGAAGAAATGCGTACAATCCTTTCTTCTTTACTAAATATACGTAAAAACTTTGTCAATATCAAAGCAACTACGGCAGAAAAACTTGGTTTTATAGGACGAAAAGAGGGTATAACGGTTCATGCCGTAGCAAACCTCACCTACACAAACTGGAAAACTTTATGAAATGGAACAACAAATGAAAATCATCATTGTAGAAAATGAACTCTATTTGGCGCAAAGTATCGCCTCAAAACTAAATGAAAACGGATATGATACGGAGACATACAGCTCTATCAAAGAAGCCATGAACAGTCATGGTGATGTCTACCTGCTTTCAACCAATCTACCAGGACAAAATACCTCACCGTTGATCACAAAGTTTAAAGACAAAATCATTATCTTAATGGTAAATTATATCAATAATGATACGGTTGGAGAACCACTTAGACTGGGAGCCAAAGATTACATTGTGAAACCTTTTATGCTTGAAGATCTCATGCGTAAAATTGAACACTATAAAGAGTATCAATCACTTCGAAAACAAACAACGCTCTATCAAGAGTATATGCAGAACCTTCTTCAGGATATCGAAACCGATTTTGATATCAAAAATATCACTACCCCTCTTGTCATAGAAACAAACTATCAAAGACTGGTTGATAAACTCGTTTTTGAACATGTTGAAAAAACAAATACTTTACTTACTTTCATACCACTGGGTGATAAAGGTTGGAAAGACAAGATCCAAAAAAGTTCTCCTAGTACTTTACTCTATGTCACTGAAGCACATGTACTTAAAAAGGCAGACAGAGAAACACTGTTAGAAACGTTAAAAAGCTATGACTTTATTTTATGCAGTACTTCAAATATAGAATCTGATTTTAATACCATTGCGCTCAATACGGACTCTAAACTGTATGATCAAAATGAAATTCTCACCATAGATGATTATGTTAAATTTATAGTCAATAGTTTTCAATATAAATTCCCAGATACAGAACTCTCTAAAAAACTTGGAATATCAAGAAAAAGCCTATGGGAAAAAAGGAAAAAATATGGACTTTTCAAAAAGAAATAAATCACTCTACATCGATACAGAATCTCTTTCTACTTTAGCTTTGGCACAAGCCGGGCTTATCTCTCCCGTAGAAAAACTCATGGGTCAAGAAGAAGCCAAGGAGGTCGATGAAAGCAAAATGTACAAGGGTGTACCTTTTCCTTTTTCTTTCATACTCGCACCTAGAGGTAAAAAAAACCATCAAATACTAAAATCGCTGCAAAAAGGTGATGTTATATCACTTATCAGTGAAGAGGAAGTGGTTGGGGAACTCACTGTAGATGAAACATTTAAAATAGATCCTGCGCAGCGACTACATCATATCTACGGTACTTCAGACTCTGCACACCCCGGAGTGCGAAATACAACTGCAAGACTAGGTTCAATAGCAGTATCCGGTGCATACACTGTCGTATATCCTCTCCTTCAAGATAATATGAAACGTATACAAAACATGATCACAAAAACGGGCGCGCAGGATATTTCATCTATGATGCTCGCGGCAAACCCTTTAAACCGTGCACATGAAAGGATGATCCGACAAGCCCTCAGTAACTCTGATCTGCTTGTGATCTTTTTACGAAAACCTTTCACTTCTGAAGGTCTTCGTTATGATATCCGCCACAATGCACTCAACACTTTTGTCGATAATTTTTTGCCACGCAATAAAGTGATCATCATTCCTTTTGAGAACTCTTATATCTTCGCAGGATACAATGAATTGATCTTAGATGCTCTTTTAGCTAAAAATTATGGATGTAGCCAACTGGTAATTGGTAAAAATCACGGTGGTCTAGGCTTATATTATGATAAAAACCGTCTCTCTTCTGTTTTTGATCATGGTCAGGACATTGCCATTGACATTAAGACCATTGATGAATATGTCTATTGTGATACGTGTAAAACACTGGTAAGTACCAGAACCTGTCCTCATGGACAACACCATCATGTACACTACCATTCAGAGTCTATTATGAAACTGATACAGTCTGGGCTCATCCCCCCTTCTATCTTAGTAAGAAAAGAGGTCTCTGCCAATATTTTGGCAGCCCTCTTCCCTGAAAGGTTTGAAAACCTGCAAGAGATGTACTACTCTCTTATGCCAGGTTCAGGATTATTAGAACAACAGAGTGAAGAGCAGTTTTATATGAAACTCACCGAACTTTACCAAACATCATCACTGACATAAGCAAATTCTAAAGGATATAATAGATGACATTACAAAAACTCTTCTTAACATTTGGTGGTTCTGGACTCAGTCCTAAAGCTCCAGGAACCGTGGGTACACTTGCATCACTCCCTGTGGGGATTGCTATTCTCTATTATTTAGGATCAGAAACGCTCTTTATGGTGACACTTGCTATTACGATCATAGGTATCTTTGAAATAAATAAATATGAAAAAGCAACCGGCTTGCATGATCAACAGCACATCGTTATAGATGAAGCAGCAGGTATGTGGCTTGCACTAATGATAGCACACTCCACAGCTATCACAATGAACTACCCTTATGCAGATCTCTTAGCCATTATATTCAGCTTCGCTGCATTCCGTCTCTTTGACATTTGGAAACCCTCTACTATAGGTTGGATAGACAGAGAGCTTAAAGGTGGTCTGGGAGTCATGATGGATGATGTATTGGCAGGGATAGCCGGTGGACTATTGTCAGCGATTATTTTAATGGGGATTGGGGAAATAGTCTAATTCTACTCAGCTATATCAAATAGATAATGCTATAAACTTTTTAATCATAATTATTAAAGGAAAGAAATGAGAAAACTACTTAAAATCGCTGCCATCTTGCTTTTAACATCTTCCATGTTTATAGCTTGTACTAGTGCACCTATACATAACGTAAAGACTAAGGTTGATAGTCCTAAATCTTCATCAGCGACCTATCGTGCGATTCGCTCTGCAGGTAAATCACTTGGCTGGAAAATTAACCAAATTAAACCAGGTGTTGCTCAAGGTAAACTATACCTAAGGGAGCACATTGCTGTCGTAAGAATCAACTATAGTAAGTATTCATATAGTATCAAGTATGTTAAGAGTACAAACCTTAAATACAATGCCGCTAACAAAACTATCCACAAAAACTATAACGGATGGATACAGAATCTAGACAAGGCAATTAACGCTCGTCTTTAAATCTTTCATCACAGATTAGATAATCTCTATCTAGTCTGTGATTTATATATAATCCGTAATTTTTTATCTAACTCTTAATTTCTTGCCTATCTTATTGACCGGTATACACTCAACTATAGACAATTTAATTTTAAATTTTATATTTGAAATATTCTTTCGTAAAATTTTATTTATCTCTGTTGTTGAGAAGTCATATTTACTCTCTAAAGTAATATCTAAATACTCTCCTCTTAATGTGTCTTCATCTAGTTCCACAAATACCAATGCCTTTGCAATTTTATTGTCCTCTTCAAGAAGATTTTCTATCTGAATGGTGGAGTAACGTTTTCCTGCTACTTTTAATATCTTAGAGCTTCTACCAATGAGTTGAAAGCTATCTTTCTTCTCTTCAATATAATCACAGGTTTGTACTTCCCCATTTGTAGAGCTAAATCCCTTTTCGTATAATGTTTTTGATACAAAAGGAGACCTTACTTTTAATTCACCTTTTTTATTACTTGAGATGTTAACACCTTCAAGGGGGTTCCAGAGAACATCTCCATTAGTCTTATATGCGATTCCTCCTGTTTCAGTAGAACCAAAGATTTGTATAATATCTGCTTTGAACTTATCTTTAAATGCACTAGAAGTAACTGCATCTAGTGGTGCTGTTGAGCTAATAAAGACGGACTTACTTAGATCTTTTTCTGTTTGTAGTTTATTTAAAGCTGCTATATACATAGGTGTCGTTATCACCAATGTATCTGCATCAACAATGTCTAAAAGATCGTGTGGTAAAAAGTGCTCTTTTATCACAATGTCTATGTTGTTTAAAAGTGGGTATAGAAGTCCAAACAGTGTGCCATAAAGATGTACAAATGGTACGGTCACAACAACTTTTTTGATAGTATATTTTTGAAGCAATACAGAGACTATTTCTACCTCAAGTTCTAAATTGTCTTTTGACTTAAGTGCTGCAATGGGGTAACCGGTGCTACCACTCGTAAAGTATGTCAATAAAAAATTGTGGGGATCAAAACAAGTATTCTTTTGCGAGCTATCACCAAACTCTACAATACCTAAAGACTTTACTTCTTCTAAAATAACTTTATTTGTTTCATCCAGCAATACTGCTTTGGCATTAGAAAAATATGCTTTGTATATACTCAAAGCATTTAACTCTTTTGACTTATTGCCAATATAACCAACCTGCCCATCAAGACTCTTATCTGTAAATGCATCTTTTAGAATCTCATGACGGTTAATACTACCATCATCGTTTATAATACTAAGATACATCATTTTCACCTTTAAGAAATAACAATAAAACAATAAGAGAGAGTATACCCATTGTCGCCACAATACCCATTGAGTGTAATGCATTTAGATTTGAAAAAATCAAAACACCAAAGCCTGCAAAGGTACTAATAAGAGAATAATGTATCGCTCGTATGGTTTGGCTGTCATTCTCTCGTGAGAGATAAATCGCATAATCAATACCTATAGCCAATATGATAAATATCATAAATAGATGTAGTATATTTATAGTTACAAACAGTGCATATATTGTAAAAACAGCCACAGGAAAAAGTAAAAAAGTGAGTGCATAAAAAATTGCTTTCTTGGTAAAAAAGTATATCAAACCCACGATAACCAAACTACTTAAAACTCCTAGTACAAAAAGGACGGTAATGGCACTTTGCATAGACACTTCAAAACGTTCTTTTAAACTTAAGTCTTCTACATAAGAATACTTTAATATGTCTTGATAATCTGATTTGTCTACCATGCCATAGGTGATATAATATTCACCTATTTTTAGTATATCCATGCCATAGTGTTGTATCTGAGTCATTGTATATTTAGGTAGTCTGGTCATAGGCTTATATGCCTTTGCAAAATACTCTTTTTTAAAACCAAGCTTATTTGCTTCATTTTCTAAACTTTGCTTTATTTCTTGCAGTTTTAGTAAAGTGATTTTATTTTTATCAAATGATATACTATTGACTAATAAAGACAAGCTCACTTTTGCTGTAGGTGTATTTTGGACTATCTCTTTTGCATGGGTAATCAAAGCATCTATACTATTTGCCTTAAGCATAAAGTTTACATTTTTCTGTTCTCCCATATGCTTATAAAAAAATGCTTCTGTTTGTTTTAATTTTGTATTGTCAACATCTAGGTTTTTAAGATTAAAATCAAACTCAATCCAAAAACTAGTAAATAGTATCGTTAGTAAGGAAAAGAGAACCAGTACCTTAGGTTTAATAAAGCGTAGATTTTGCCATCTTTTTTCATCTGATGATACATGTAACCTAAACCCAATATGTGGATATATAAATGCAAAGTGTACATAGGAAATAGACAATGATATTATGGAAAAAAGTGCTATTTGCTGTATCAGGAGAAAAGAAGTAAAACTCAAAATGAAAAATGCTGTTGTGGTTGTGAGAAAACCAAATAGCACCTCTTTATTGTAGGATCTAACTTGAGTATAGTAGCCATGCATATAGTGGTGAAACATATAGTCTATAGCAATGGAACTAATAGAGATACCAAAAACCAATACAAAGATAGAGACTTCATTATAAACCTGTGTCAGAACTATCAGTGCTATAATAGAAGATGTAACCAAGGTGCTTATGGTATTGAGTAAAAGTGATATATTACGCAATAAGAATAAATACATCACCAATAAAATAGCCATGGACATGTATATAATACGATTGACATCCGCACGTATAGTTTCTGAGTTTTCTACATAATAAAAAAGTGGGCTAAATACCTTTACGTTCTTTTTCTTACCCACAATACTATCAATTTTCTTATAAAGTTTTTTATGCTCTTCCAGACTTTTACTCTGCAAAGAGAAAACACTAAGGTATCCATATTCACCCAAGGTTAAGTGCCCATTTTTTAGTTTAATGTTTTTTCTATTATCTTTTTGCATAAGAGAAAATGGGTCAAGTTTATCTATCTGAACAGGTACAAAAGAAGTTTTCATCTGCATATAAATTGCTTTCAGCTCTTCCTTTGCATCTATATTAAATAATTTTTCACTGTCTAGTTTACCGGTATATAATTTGTACTTTTCTTGGTGCTTTGTTAAGTGTGCATTGCCTTGCATTTCTTTCTGTGTAATTCCTAAGATTTCGGAAAGTTCTTTTTCATATTGATTGATACGTTGCAAGGCATCTTCATCAAATCCTTTTACAGAAAGTAGCAACGTTTTGGCGTTCTGTGTTTCATTAAAGTTTTTTATAATTTCTTTGGATTCACCATGGGGAAGTATCGCTAGGAGTGATGTTGATATATGGGTATAACTTTGTAAAATGCCCAATAGTAAAAACGCAATAATAAAAATGAAAAAGTTTGTGTAGCTACTCAATTTCTTCAAGACGTATCCTATCTTTATTACTTAAATTAATTTGTAAAAAATCTAGTTTATTATTAGTCTTTTTGTACTGTACATTTTCTATATAGTGAGAAATGTTTTTATGTGGAAGCATCTCTACAATTTTTCCTTTTTTCTGCATCGAGAAGTAGCTTTTAAGTATTTCTTTTTTGTCAAAATATATTGCTTCAAAAAGTACAAAAAACATTTTCACTGAAGGGTTTTTTGTGAGATCCAACTTCTTTATTTTCTTACCTTTTTTTGTAATGAGTATATCATCGCTGTAGGTTAAAAGTGTATCATCACCCTCATATTTAACCTCTATTTTATCTTTTAAAAAATGGATTTCACCTTTTTTGTTAAACGTACTTTCTAGTGCTTCATAATACTTCTCTTCAGAGAAAGATATAGTCTTGCTGAACGCTATATATGTCAACAAACATAGTAAAGTAAAAGCCCTAAACATCTTCTCTCCTTAGAAAAACATAACGTCTATGCACAAACTGTATGCCACCTGCTAGCCCAAACAATATATACCAACCGAAAGAACTGTAGTATATCCAAAATTCAAGGTTTACCTCTACGTAAAAAAAGAGATGCACCAATACATTAATGATGCTGATTGCAAACCAAAAAAGGGTAGATTGATGAATATATTCTTTCTCTTTTTTACCTATAGGTGACTTAGATATTTTTTGGGCAAAATACATAATGTAGGATTTCTTTTGAAAATAGGACAGAAGAATGAAAAGTGCATAAAATATCGCTATAAATAAGGGGATTGTTTTTAATACTAAAAATGTATCTGAAAAAAAAGCGAAGAGTGCTATAGCTAGATAGAACAGTGGAAAGAGTGTAGCCATATCTCTTTTATTTTTAAGTAACAATAACCATATTAAGCTAATGAGAAAAATAATAATAGAGATGATTTTGACATCAAAGTAACGAAGCAATATAAAAACAAACGGTGCATAAAGAAGTGAAAATATGAAATTCATCTATGTTTATCTTACCATGGCTCCAGAGATATTGAGTACCTCACCGCTCACATATGTTGCCTCATGCCCTATGAAGTAAGCACATTTTGCTACTTCTTCAGCACGTCCAAAACGTTGAAGCGGGATGCTCTTCTTTAGTACATCTTTTTGAGGAATATTCTCTATCATATCTGATTCTATGATTCCTGGAGCCAATGCATTTACACGTATGTTATAACGCCCCAATTCTATAGCCAGTGTCTTGGTAAGTGCGATGATCCCGCCTTTTGATGCAGCATAGTTTGCCTGTCCTGCATTACCACACACACCTGAAATAGAAGCCACGTTGACTATGGATCCACTTTTATTTCGTATCATCTTTTTGGCAATTAACTTTGTGATATAAAAAGGTGCATTAAGATTGGTATCTATAACATCTTCCCATGCTTCATCTTCCATAAAGAAGAAAAGGCTGTCTCTAGTAATGCCTGCATTATTCACCAATACATCCACTTCTATATTTTCTAAAGCTTGTACTATCTCTTCTTTATGATTCATATTGAACCCGATGATTTCGCCCGAATCTATGCTCTGAAGCAATGCCTCTGCTTTAGGTTTACTACTATGGTAGTGAATATATACAAAATATCCATGCTTAGCAAACTCTTCGACAATCGCTTTCCCTATAGAACCAGTAGCTCCCGTTACTAAAACTTTTTTTTGATTCATATTATCGAAATTTCCCATCTATTAATAGTGATTTCACTTGCCCAATATCTCTATCCATTCTTCTGTCTTCTATTAAGGGTTTTACTTTTGTACGCACTTCAGAAAATATATTTTTAAGGTGTGGGGAAACTTTTTCATCACCTCGTATGTCTACAGCTTGTGCCATACCGATAAATGCGATAGAGAGCATGTTGTGCAAATCGGGCATCATCTTAGAAAAATCATTTGCTGCAGTAGTTCCCATAGACACTTTATCTTGATTGAGTGATTCTGTTGGTCTAGAGTGGATAGATGCTGCTGTTGTATTTTTAATGACATCAGCACTTAAAGATGAAAGCGTAATTTGCATCGCTTTAAACCCATGATAATAAGACTCAGGAGCTAACTTTAAGTTCTCGCCCAAGCCTCTGTTAAACTTATGGTCTACAAGCAAGGCAAACTCTTTATCTAATAAATCAGCAAGGTTCGCTGCACATATTTTCAATGTATCCATAGCATGTGCTACATATCCACCATAAAAATTACCAGAAGTATATATTTTTCCATTTACGCCATCGATAAGAGGATTATCATTCACAGAGTTTATCTCTGTTTCCACCCAATTCTTAGAAATCGACAAGTTATCTCGTATCACACCTAAAACCTGTGGTGCACAGCGCATAGAATAATTGTCTTGTATATTTAGGTCATTATCTTCAAAAAACTTTGTGTACCTATCATCTCTTCCGTGTGTAAGTTTAGAACCTTTTATTTTATTTTGTATATTTTTTGCTGCTGTAATTTGTCCGCTAAAAGGTTTAGAGTCATGTACAAAATCAGATACTGGTGTATCATCTCCTAACAACACTTCAAACATCCCAGCAACATACGACTCCATAGAATCCAAAATAACTTCAAATTCCTCCATCGCATCTAAAGCGATAGCAGACATAATCGTAGTACCATTCATGATGGCAAGTGCCTCTTTTGGTTTAAACTCGTAAGGTTCTATCCCCAGCTCAGTATAAACTTCATTTACCTCTCGTATCGCTCCACCATAATACACTTCACGCTCTCCTGCGATGACAGCTGCAATATATGACAATGGTGTCAAATCTCCACTTGCACCTACCGAACCTTGTGAAGGAATGACTGGGATAATATCTTTTTCTATGAGCAGTTCTAGTCTATGTAAAAGGTTTATACTCACGGCAGAACGCCCTTTACTTAGTGAAATCGTACGCATAATAACAGCGTAACGACACACTTTTTTAGTTAAATTTTTGCCTACACCACAGCCATGAAAACGGAAAAGATTTTTCTGTAATCTCTTACTATCTTCATAAGAAACATAGTTTTTCCCACTTGCCCCATAACCTGTTGTGATACCGTATATGGGCTTCTCTTTTATCTGTTGCATTAAAAATACATGTGCCTTTTCTATGTCATCAAGAAACTCTTGGTCTCTTGATATTTCCATATTTTTCACTTCTCTAATCTCTTCAAGACTTATTGTTCTTTTGTCTACGTATAAAGTCATTTTTTCTCCCAAAAATCATATAAATTAAACCACTGGTTGGGATATGCACTTACAATATCTTCGAGTTTATCTACATATATTGTCATGGCCGTGGCTATAGCCTTCTCTTCATTTTTAGTCTTATCCATATCTATTCTCATGTATTCTACTTTATAGTGCTGTATACCAACCCATATAATAAAATATACCAAAATAGGTTTATCAACCTTATAGGCAACTTGAAATGGATTTTTATTAAATTTTGCTTTCTCACCTAAGAATGGCATTACCAATTCAGCTTTTTCATTGGATGCTCTATCTGCCATAATAGCTACAACTTCATCGTTTAGCAAAGCATTAGCAATCTCTATAGACACGGCAAGTGTACCTTTGTCTAAATCTATAACATTGAGATTAGACTCAGCATCTATCCTATCCTCTAGCTTTTTAATGTCCTCAAGCATTGATTCTTTCATCACAATATTTATTTTATTGTTTACCTTTGCACTATTTGAAGAAGCAGCCCAGCCACCGAAATGAGAATAGAGTAAAATAGCTCCCGATTCAAGCATCTTCACGGGAACTTCTCTATTTTCATAGCTAAAACGATAATGTTCTGGATCTATTTTAGAAATAAATCTATCTACTAGACAAACTGCAAATAATCGTAAGTGATTAAAATAAACCTTATTTGTAAACTCTATATTTAAATGCTGATAATAGGCACGTAACCCAACTTTTGCATTTTTAGCCACTAAAAAATAAAAAAAAGTCACGGGGTACATAAAATAGTACAAGAACTTATAGCCCAAGAAACGATAAATATTTAAAGCCAAGTTGATACTCCAACCACTACCTCTTTGGGTTCTCTCAGTCACCAAGAATCACTTTTTAAAAAGAGCATTACGTATCATACCAGGTACCTTAAATGGTAAAATCTGAAGATGCACCCAAACAATGGTCATCGTATCTTCAAAATTTCTAAAGTGACTGACCCTGTCTTCTGCTAAAGGATAATAACATTCTATCTCTACTTCTTTTATCTTTTTACCTGCGTCTGCATGTCTTACAAGTACTTCCATCTCCCAATCAAATCTTTGTGTCTTAATAGGAAGATCTACTATAGATACAGGATAAATTCTATACCCTGACAGTGAATCAGTTATTTCATATCCCGTATCCCAACAAGCCCATAGATTTGAAAACCATCGACCAAACTTTGCAGGTTTAGGCACATTATCAAGATTAAAATTTCTTGCACCTATGATGATTTCATCACTCTCAATGCTACACTCATCTACCAAAAGATATGCCTGAGATGCCAAGTGCTGACCATCGCCATCAATGCTTAAAACGTGTTTATAACCCAATTCTTTTGCTCTTAATGCACCTGAGATAATTGCTGCGCCTTTACCTTGGTTACTCTCATGTCTTACAAAAAGTATCTTCTGTTTCTCTTGATCAGTAAAAAGTTCTTCTATGACTTTATCCGAACCATCATCCACTATCATCACCTTATAGCCATGTGCTAGTACATCAACTGCTACTTCTTTAATGGTATTTGGATTATTGTATGTAGGTACGATAATAATTATTTCATTTTGTTTCATAACGTATCTCACTAACTTTTTCATTATTTTTAAACACTTTAATTACTCTTTTTTTATCACTCTTTTTTATCTTACATTCCAATATATCTTCAGGAAAGATATGTGCGATAAACTTAGCATACTTAATGTTTACCACTTCATCATTTAAAACGTCTGCCAATATATCGATAAGTGTAAAACCTGGTAATATAGGATACTCTGGGAAATGTGCCATGAATATAGGATGTTTTTCATTTGAAAGCTTGAGTATCACTGCTTCACAATCATCTTTCAAAATGGTATATAAATCATGCTTTAAGATATTACAAAACTCCCCAGTTCTCTCATGCCATATGACAATTCAACTTACTATATTATTACATATACATTAGTAACGATTATAGCAAAAGAATGTCAATCTTCTCTAGAGCATATTTTATCGAAAGCTAACTAAAACTACAATACAATTAATACATCCTATATTAGTACTCCACAATAATGAGAAAAAATGCCTAACTTTTTTAAAGAAAATGACACAAAAACAGCCTTAGATGCACAGTATGCGGCACAAAAGATTGCCTTTGCACCTATTATATTTCAAGTAGCCAGATCTATGAGAGAATTAGGTATTCTAGAAGCTCTCTATGCTCATGATAAAAATGGTTTA